>JBFHII010000001.1:0-25484 GCA_041596535.1 Breoghania sp.
AGCTGGATTGCGGATGTCTCGCAATGGCAGTTCTGACGGAGGCATCCGCCGTGGCTTCCGGGAGGCTCGCAACGTTTGCTGCGTATCGATCATGCGGCTACGGGAGCCTCACGGGGGCCGAGCTTCGCCAGCACGAAGCCCATCAGAATGGTCATGCCGACATGGGCGATGAACGACGATTGCGTGTAGGTACCGAACCCCATCATGAAGGTGCGGCCGACGACCGGGGCAAGAATGCCCTGCGCGACAAACCAGAGCACGAATCCGGCAATCGCCCCGGAGAGGATCAGGCTGGTTCGTGTCAGCCAATGGGTCAGCACGACGAAGGCCGAAAACCCGACCGCGCCAATCGAGAAGTGAACAACAAAGCCGAGCCAGTATGGCAGGCTCAGTCCAAGTGTCATGTTTGACAGGGCGACGATCAGGTTGGCTGGTGCGAGGGCGACCCCGAACAGCAATGGTGAAAGGAGCGATGCATAGGCTTCGAACGCAATCTCGCCCACGAGTCCGGCGATAATCACGTTTCTGAGTGTGAGGTGTGTTGACATGTAGGTCGTACTTTCCTGTGAACTGTCGGTATGCGCGGGAGACGTACGGACGTCATCCGCGGAAACAAGGCGCGCCACAGGAACGTGTTCGTCTGTGTATTCTCGTGATGGAACCACTTTGGCGTCGGGCTCAGAGAACTGCAATCACCCGGCGCTGCACGACTGGCGCTGTCGGCGTATTGCAGGACGCGATCGTACGACGCATCGGCCCGTCGCGCATTCCGGCGGCTCCGTCCCGCCTTAGTAAGCGCCTTCGACCGTTGATTGCCGTTTCGACGCCACCAGCGGAACGTCAGGCAGGCGCCGGTCTCCGCCCCGGTTGTCCCACGGCCGGTTTACGGAGAACCGATCCGCCACGAACTCGACAAAAGCACGCAGATTCGGGGCCATGCCGCGATGCGGCTGGTAGACGATGTTGAAGTCGACGGACGGTCCTCGGAATTGATCCAGAACCTGCACCAATCGGTTCTGGCGCACATGGTCCCGGGCCATCCATTCCGGCAACAGGGCGATACCCAATCCGGCCAGCGTCATGTTGAGCAGGGCGTCATGGTCTTTCAGACCGAGCCGCGAAGTCACGCGTATGTCGACGCGATCGTTGCCGCGCCACAGGTGCATATCTGCCGGACCATTGGTGATCCGGCTGGACAGAACGTGGTGTTGGGTCAGGTCGTCAGGCCCTTGCAGTGAGGGACTGTTCGAAAGGTATTCCGGGCTGGCATAGAGCAGCTGAGTTGAGGACCCGAGTGGAATCGTGGCCAGGCTCTCATCGTCCAGCGCACCCTTTCGCAGGGCAACGTCAAAGCCCTCCGCCTCCAGATCGACCTTCCGGCTGGTGATCGTGACGTTCAGCTGGATGTCCGGATAGCGCTGCAGGAATTCCGGCAGCAGCGGCAGAATGTAGGTGCGCCCAAGCGTTTCCGGCAGGCTTATGTTCAGTGTCCCCGTCGGCGCGGAACGCATCATCTTGACGGCGCTGTCCGCGTTGCGCGCCTCGTTCATCATGCGCTGGCAATGCGCGTAGAAGAGGCGTCCGCTTTCGGTCAGGTCCAGCCTGCGGGTGGTCCGGTGAAGCAGCTTCATGCCAAGCCGGCTTTCCAGCGACGCGACGCGGCGGCTCACGTTCGACTTTGACGTCCCCAAGGCATCGGCGGTCGCGGAGAAGCTGTTGTGCTCCACGACCGCGGCAAAGGTCGCCATGTCCGCCAGCAGGTCCGGGTCTATGTCACTGTTCCACATTTGGGATAGTCGTTCCAAATTTTTGCTATTGTCATATATATGAAACTCTCGTAACAAGTAAAGGCGTGTTGGAGGAGACAGGCTCTGGGAGGCTGCCGGCAGCGCAGAATCAGATCGTGATACAAGGGAGGAGAGATCATGACTCTTAAGGGAATGCGCCTGACGGCGTATGCGGCCGCTTTGCTTGGCGGCTTGGGTGCTGTGGCTGCGCCCGCAAGCGCGGTGGAAATGCCGTGTTCAACGGCTCAATTGATCGTACCCTGGGGTCCCGGAGGCGGCACCAGCGTGATTTTCGGCATTTTCGAGAAGGCCATTCAGGCCACCGATGCGCCTGTGAAGATCAAGGTTGTCACCATGCCCGGTCAGGGCGGGGGACTGGGTGCCAAAGAGGCGTTCGCCGCCAAGCCGGACGGCTGCACGCTGTTCGCGATCCACCAGCATTTGCCCGTGAACTATATCAATGGGGTCACCGACTTCAATTGGGATGGGTTTGAGCCCGTCGCCATGCTGACGGATACGCCGGAAATCATCGGCGCCGGTGGTCATGTCGAGTATGACGATCTCGAAGGCATGCTGGCCGCTGCGCGCGCAAATCCGGGTGGCATTCCGACAGGTGTTTCGATGGGCGCGACCAGTCACTTCCTGTGGCTGATTCTGGGCTCGAAAACCGATACCTCCTATGCCTACGTGCCTTTCCAGGGCGGAACGGCCGAGCGCGTGACCGGTCTGCTGAACGGCTCGATCGATCTGGCCGGCATCAACATGGCGGCCGCCCGGACGCAGCGTGACGACGGCAACCTCAAGGCCTTTGCGATTGCCGCAAACAGCCGCAGCGACCTGATCCCGGACGTGCCGACCCTGCGCGAACTTGGCGTCGACATGACGTTCTCGCTGACCCGCGGTGTCATGCTGCCGAAGGGCACGCCGCGCGAGATCGTGGATTACTGGGCCGAGGTCTTCAAAGGCCCGACGGAAGATGCGGACTTCGTGGCCGATCAGGCTGCAAAGGGTACAACGGTCGAATATCTCGGACCGGATGAGTACCGCGCCTGGTGGGAAGCGACATCGGCGGATTTCATCAACACCGCCAAGTCAATGAAAATGGGCCGCTTCCAGTAAAGCTTCGACAGGTGGGGTTCTGTGACCCCACCTGTTTCCGCGCGACGGATGACGATGCGTGCCGGGCGTTAACCTGCGCGCGCGCAATCGGGATATGAACATGAAATTCAACCGAGACACGGCTACGGCACTCTGCCTGCTGCTGATTTGCGGGGCGCTGCTGGCAAACACGTTCCAGATGCCGCCCCCGATGTTCGGACAGATGTCGGCGACGCTTTGGCCACGTCTGATACTGGCTCCATTGGCGGTTTTGTCGCTGATGCTCCTGGTCCGCGCGCAAATGACCGACAGCGCGCCGGAGGGGTCGGTGCGCAGTCTGTCGGCCTGGTTTGTCTATTACCTTAACCCGATTGTGTGTTTCGCGCTGTTCTTCGTCTTCCTCGTGACCATGCCGTTCTTTGGCATGCTGATCGGTGGGCTTCTCTATGTGTTCGTCACCCTGAATTTCCTCGGCGGCTGGAGTCCCAAGCAGATGCTCCAGCATGGGGTGATCTCGGTTGTCTTTGTCGTTGGTATGTGGGCCATCTTTACCCAACTTCTCGGGGTCTTCTTGCCCGAAGGCGTATTGTTGAGGATCTACTGACCCATGGATATGTTCAGCAATATCGTTCTGGCCGCGCCTGAATTGTTTACCTTGACAACAATCTCGCTGATGATGCTCGGCACCTTTGTCGGACTGCTGGCGGGAGCCATTCCCGGTTTCACCATCGCGATGGCCGTGGTTCTGGTGTTGCCGTTCACATTCGCGATGTCCCCGGTTCAGGGGCTCGCCACGATGATCTCCGTTTATGTCGGGGGGCTGTCGGGTGGGCTGATGTCGGGCATCCTGACCGGCATTCCCGGAACCCCTTCGTCGGTTGCCACCACGTTCGATGGTTATCCGATGGCCAAAGCGGGCAAGCCGGGACTAGCGCTCGGCATCGGGGTCTGGTCGTCGTTCTTCGGCGGAGTCATCGCCTCGATCGTTCTGATGCTGATCGCTCCCCAGCTGGCCATGATCGGGTTGGAGTTCCAGCCCGTGGACTATTTTGCCCTGGTGATCTTCGCGCTGACAGTGACGGCCAGTCTTGCCGGAGACGAACTGCTGAAAGGGCTGATCGCGGCCCTGTTCGGCTTGTTGATCGCAACCGTCGGCAGCGATGTGGTTTTCGGTCTGCCCCGGTTCACATTCGGGTTCGATCAGGTTTCGAAAGGCTTCGCGTTCCTGCCGGTACTGGTTGGCTTATTCGCCTTCAGCCGCTTGCTCAGTGATATCCGGGAGACGGAAAAGGCGGGCCAGAGACTGGGCGGTGCGGCCAATACGAACATTGTGCGGATCGATTACGTCCATTCGTGCAAGACGGTTCTGGCCCATTGGGTCAACGTGGTCCGCTCGTCTCTGCTTGGGGTTTTTGTCGGTGTCCTGCCCGCGGCGGGCAGCACGATCTCGAACATCCTGGCATATGATCAGGCCAAGAAGGCGTCGAAAACTCCTGAACAGTTTGGCAAGGGCGCCATTGACGGGATCATTGCGCCCGAGGCCGCGAACAACGCGACGGCCGGCGGGGCGCTGATCGTGATGATGGCGTTGGGCCTGCCTGGCGACATCATGACGGCGATCATGCTTGGCGCGCTCCTGGTGCATGACGTCATCCCCAGCCCGTCGTTCATCTCGGACGAGCCGCAGATCGCCTATTCGATATTCCTGGCCTTCTTTGCGGCGAACTTCATGATGCTGTTCCTGCAGTCTTTCACGCTGCGCGGCTTCGTGCTGATCACCAAGGTCAAGATGTACATGCTGACGGCGGTGATCCTGTTCTACTGCGCAGTGGGCATCTTCGCGCTGAACAACATCGCCTATGACATGTGGACGCTGTTCGTCTTCGGTGTTCTGGGCTTCGTGATGCGCGCGCTTGGCTTCCCGATCGTCCCGATCGTGCTCGGCGTCGTACTCGGCCAGATCGCCGAGGTGCGCCTCAGTCAGGTGCTTGCCCGCGGCGATGGGTTCGAGGTCTTCCTGATGCGTCCCTGGGCCCTGTTCTTCCTGCTGCTCAGCGTGTTCTCGATCCTGTTCCCGGCTTATCAGAAGCATCGGGGCAAAGCGGTTTGGACACGATACTTCGTGCCGGCCCTGCTGGTTGTCATGTCGATCCCCGTCTTCATGATGCCGGGCACGATCCGGCCGGTCATTGCGGGCCTCATGGTGGCGCTGGCGGCCGTGCAACTGGTTCGAACGCTGCGCGTGCCGAAGCCTGTGGGCTGATGAGCCGACCAATCACAACATAAACAAGTGGAGAGTACAGGTGGATCTGGGCCTCAAAGGTAAAACGGCATTGGTGATGGGCGGCTCTCAGGGGCTTGGCCTGGCGATCGCGGAACGGCTGGCTGCGGAGGGCGCGGATCTTGTCCTGTCCTCACGTCGCCTTGAAACGCTGCAGGACGTAGCGGCAAAGCTGACCGCCGCGCACGGCGTGAGCGTGCGCTGTGACGCGGTTGATCTGACCGACCCTGCCGAGGTGACGGCGTTCTGTGATCGGATCAAGCAGGACTACAAGCCCGACATTCTTCTGAACAATGCAGGTGGCCCGCCGCCGTCGCCCGCCATGGGTGTTGCGCAGGAGGTCTGGAAATCCTCGGCGCAGAGCCTTCTGTTCAGCCTCATCGCCGTGACCGAAGCGGCGGTCGAGGGGATGCGCACCCGCAAATGGGGTCGCGTTCTGACCATCGGCTCGTCCGGTGTGATCCAGCCGATTCCGAACCTCGCCGTGTCGAACACGATCCGCGGGGCGATGGCCGGGTTCTGCAAGACCCTCGCGGCTGAAGTGGCGGGCGACGGGATCACCGTGAACATGATCCTGCCTGGCAAGATCGACACGATGCGGGTCGGACAGCTCGACACCGCTCGGGCCGGACGCGAGGGCAAGACTCTCGAAGAGGTGCGGACTCAGATCGCCGCGTCGCTGCCCGCCAAGCGCTATGGTAAGCCGGAAGAATTCGCGAATGTCGCCGCCTTCCTCGTCAGTGAGCCTGCAAGCTATGTCACGGGTCAGATGACGCGGGTCGATGGCGGCATGATCGCGAGCATATAACGGCAGCATCTCAGCGACAGGGAAGACCAGCATCATGAAGACAGCGCAGTCGCTTCGCACCGGTGGACATATCCTCGCGGACCAGCTCAAAGCCCTCGGGGCGGACACTGTTTTCTGTGTCCCGGGAGAGAGTTTTCTCGATTTTCTCGACGGATTGTACGACCACTCCGACAGCATCCGGACCGTCGTGTGCCGCCACGAGGGCGGCGCGGCCAACATGGCCGATGCCTATGCCAAGATGACCGGCAGGCCCGGCATTTGCGCGGTGACCCGCGGGCCGGGGGCGACCAACGCGACCAACGGTGTGCATACCGCGTTCCAGGACTCGTCCCCGATGATTGTGCTGATCGGTCAGGTCGGGCGTTCGATGGTGGATCGCGAAGCGTTCCAGGAGATGGACTACCGGCGGATGTTTGGCCAGATGGCCAAATGGGTTGCGCAGATCGACGACGCCAGCCGTATTCCCGAGTATCTGTCTCGTGCCTGGAAAACCGCCCTGTCCGGGCGACCCGGGCCGGTCGTTCTCGCGCTTCCCGAGGATATGCTGACCGATGAGGTCGCCGTGGCGGATGTCGTCCACACGGCCCCGTCGGCGCCTTCTCCCGATCCTCAAAGTCTTGAGCGGTTCGCGTCCTTGCTGGCCGGGGCCGAGAAACCGTTGATGCTCGTCGGCGGGCCGGGCTGGAGTTCGGAAGTCGCCGAACAGGCGATGCGCTTTGCCGAACGTCAGGGCCTGCCCGTTGCGACCAGTTTCCGCTGTCAGGACTACGTCGACAACGATCACCCGAACTATGTCGGCGTGGTGGGGATCGCACCGCTGCCGAAACTGCGCAAGCGCATCATGGAGGAGGTCGACCTTCTGATCGTCGTCGGCTCGCGGCTGGGCGAGATGACCACGCAAGGCTATGAGCTGATCGACATCCCCGATCCGCAGATGGGCTTCGTGCACGTCCATCCGGAGGCGGAACAACTCGGCCAGGTCTACAATCCGACCCTTGGAATCGTATCCTCGGCCGGCGCGTTCTTTGATGCGGTCGAGGCGCTGCCCCAGGGCGAAGGCGCGTCACGCTGGGCGGACTGGGTCGCGGTCCAGCGCTCGGACTACGAGGCGTTCCTGCAGCCCACCGACGTGCCGGGCCGCCTCAACATGAGCCACGTCATTCGGCACATCTCCGACGTGATGCCCAAGGACACGGTGCTGACGAATGGCGCGGGCAACTACACGGTCTGGGCGCACCGGTTTCACCGCCATCGCGCGTATCGTACGCAACTGGCCCCGACCAGCGGCTCGATGGGATACGGCGTGCCCGCCGCGGTTGCGGCCAAGCTGGTGGCGCCGGAAAAGCCGGTGATCAGCATTTCGGGCGACGGCTGCTTCCTGATGTCGGCCCAGGAGATGGCGACCGCAAAGCAATATGGCGCCGATATCATCTATCTGGTGGTCAACAATGGCATGCTGGCCACCATTCGCATGCACCAGGAGCGCCACCACCCTGATCGCAAGGTCGCGACGGACCTGCACAATCCGGACTTCGTGGCCTACGCCGCTGCGTTTGGCGTCGCGGGTGAGCGGGTTGATGCGACGGAGGATTTCCCCGCGGCGCTTGAACGCGCACGCAAGGCCCCGGGCGGGTATCTGATCGAACTGGTGGTGGAGCCGGAGGCGCTGACGCCCACCCAGACATTGTCCCAGGCCGCCGAGCAGGGGCGCCGAAAGATGTCCAGCTGACACCTCACGCAATTTCGAGAAGTGAAACCATGATCGTTGAACAACGGACCTACACTTTGAAAATCGGCGCGGTTCCGAAGTATCTCGCTCTCTACGAGGCCGAAGGGATGGCGGTGCAACGCGAAATCCTCGGGCGCATGGTCGGATATTTTTCGACCGACATCGGGACGCTCCACCAGATCGTTCATATGTGGGCCTACGACAGCTACGACGAGCGCGCGCAGCGCCGCGCCAAGCTGGGCGCCGATCCGCGTTGGCAAGCCTATGTGGCGAAGATCCGGGAGTTCCAGATCTCGCAGGAGAACAAGATCCTGATTCCGGCCCCGTTCAGCCCGTGGGCCACCAATGATCCGGCCCTCGATATGGCCAAGACCGCACGCTAACCCTCAAGAGGCCAGAATGATTGAGCTTTATACCTGGACTACGCCGAACGGACGCAAGGTCTCCATCATGTTGGAGGAACTTGGCGTTCCCTACACCGTTCACCCGATCGAATTCTCGAAGGGCGATCAGCGCACGCCGGAATTCCTGAAGATCGGACCGAACAACAAGATTCCGGTGATCGTCGACACGGACACCGGTGCATCGGTCATGGAGTCCGGTGCGATCATGATCTATCTGGCGGAAAAATATGGGAAATTCCTTCCGTCCGATCCGCTGAAGAAGTCGGAAGTCCTGGAATGGCTGATGTGGCAGATGGGTGGTCTGGGGCCGATGTGCGGTCAGGCGCACTACTATCTGCGCAACAATCCCGGTTCCGCCCCCCATGCGGAGGAGCGCTTGCGGGCTGAGGTCGGGCGTCTTTACAAGGTGCTCGACACCCGCCTGGTGGGGCGCGAATTCATCTGCGACGACTACTCGATCGCCGACATGGCCTGCTGGCCGTGGGTCTCGCGCCACGAGTGGCATCAGATCAATCTGGCCGACTATCCCAATGTCCGGGCGTGGTATCAGCGCCTGTTGCAGCGCGAGGCGGTGCAACGCGGGTATCAGGTACCCAAGAACACTGGCGAAATCCCGGCGGGCTAAGCTCCGCGCTCTCCTCCCTATGCTCGAAAGGAATACCTAATGCTGACAGGACAGCACCTTATTGCCGGTAAATGGGTCGGTGGGGGTGCGCAGTTTAGCAACGCGCCCGTCTTGGGACAGCCGGACAGCTTCAGTGTCGGCACACCGGAACTGGTCGATGCGGCCGCCCAGGCCGCGGAGGCCGCTTTCTGGAGCTACGGCTATTCCTCCTGCGCCACCCGCGCCCGGTTCCTGCGTGAGATCGCGGACCAGATCGACGCGCGAGGCGCGGACATTACCGCGATGGGCGTCAAGGAAACCGGCTTGCCGTCCGCGCGCCTCGAAGGTGAGCGGGGACGCACCGTCGGCCAGCTGCGCCTGTTCGCCGAGCACATCGAGGCGGGCGCCTATCTGGACCGTCGTCACGACGAGGCCCTGCCCGACCGGGCGCCTGCGCCGCGGCCGGACCTGAAAATGGTGCAACGCCCGATCGGGCCGGTTGCGGTCTTTGGTGCGTCGAACTTCCCGTTGGCGTTTTCCACGGCCGGCGGAGATACGGCGGCGGCCTTGGCAGCGGGCTGCCCGGTTGTGGTCAAGGGTCATTCGGCCCATCCCGGCGTGGCGGACATCGTCGCGCAGGCCATCCTGGCGGCGATCACCGTGTGCGATCTTGATCCCGGCGTGTTCAGCCAGATCCAGGGTGGTAACCGCGCGGTTGGCCAGGCGGTCGTGCAGCATCCGCTGATCAAGGCGGTCGGCTTCACGGGTTCGCTGACAGGAGGCCGGGCCCTGTTTGACCTGTGTGCCGCGCGACCCGAGCCGATCCCGTTTTTCGGCGAGCTGGGCTCGGTCAATCCGATGTTCATCCTGGACGAGGCCCTGGCCAACCGTGGAGCCGAGATCGGCACCGCATGGGCCGGTTCGCTGACGATGGGAGCAGGGCAGTTCTGCACCAACCCGGGTCTGGCGATCGTCACAGACGGACCCGAGGCGGACGCATTCACGCAAGCCTCCAGGGAGGCGCTGGCGTCCGTGGCCGGGCAGGTCATGCTGACCGACGGGATTGCGGCGGCGTATCATGAGGGCACCGCGCGAATCGCTGCAAGCGCCGGCGTGCGGGATGTCCTGACCACCATGTGCGAGGGCCGGACCGCCGTTCCTGCACTGTTCGCGACCACGGGGGCTGCATGGCTCGCCAATGAGGAACTGGGTGAGGAGGTATTTGGCCCGCTCGGTGTCATCATCCGCACCAGGGACGAAGGCGAGCGCATGGCAATTGCCGGGGCGCTCGCGGGGCAGTTGACCTGCACGATCCACATGGACCAGCCCGACACGCCCGCGGCACAGGCGCTGATGCCC
Source organism: Breoghania sp. (assembly GCA_041596535.1). Lineage (GTDB taxonomy): Bacteria > Pseudomonadota > Alphaproteobacteria > Rhizobiales > Stappiaceae > Breoghania. Next base: position 10,071 of record JBFHII010000001.1, read on the forward strand.
GTGCTGGAGCGGAAAGCGGGCCGTCTTCTGGTCAACGGCTTTCCTACGGGGGTCGAAGTGTCGGACACCATGGTGCATGGCGGGCCGTACCCCGCGTCGACCAACTTCGGTGCAACGTCGGTGGGAACATTGTCCATCCGCCGGTTTCTGAGGCCCGTGTGCTATCAGAACATGCCCGACGCGCTGTTGCCCCAGGACTGGAGCTGACTACTGCAGTGCCGTGCCTAGAGGCATTTGCTTTCTGGCACGGCGCTCGCTTGCGCACTGGCATGCTTTCGTTCTGAAACACCACCAAGCCCACAGCGTGACTCTCGACGACACCGTCGCGGCCGTTGCCCGTGCCTCTCGGGCGCACGGAAAGGGGCGCAGCCGCACCCGTGGTCGTCAGCGCACACGATGATCGCGAGCTCTCTGCGTCTTCTGCGGCATTGCTCCGCGTATCGCAGCCTGATGACCGTCTTGAATACCGGGCGCAGTCATGGGCTCACTCGGTGACGCTGTATGGAATTTCTTGCTCCTCGGCATTCATCAAACGTGCATTGCGAACCTGCGATACCTGTGGACGTTCCCACGCTCGGGTGCCCGTATTGCGATCTCAGGAAGCCACGGCACGGACTGCGCGATTGAACGATCGCACAACATGCGGAATAGTGTGAACGTCAGCAAGGCTTCAGGCCGTTCGATTGCTCGTTTGTATTCTCATGGTGGAATGGTTTGAACCCTGTGCGCGATCTGGCAATACCGTCATTTGACCCTATTGAAATAAGGGTCAAGTCAGAGGCGTGGCCGCTCCAGCTGGTTCGCGCGATGCGGCTTCATCACTGGATCAAGAACGGGCTGCTGCTTGTGGTCCCGGGGCTTCATGTCCAGCAGGCCGGGGGCCAGGACCTTGTGGCACTCGCGGCAGGCTTCTTCCTTTTCGGACTCGCGGCGAGCGGTGGCTACATCCTCAATGACTTGTTCGACCGGAGCAGTGATCGCCGGCATCGCACGAAGCGCTACCGGCCAGTTGCGGCGGGCACACTGAATGCCGCTGTGGCTGCGGTCGGAGCGCTTGCCCTGCTGATCGGCTCGGTGGGAGGCGGACTTCTCCTCGATACGGAATTTGGCGGCCTTCTCGCGGCCTATGTTGCCGCATGTCTGTTCTACTCGACGGTGGTAAAGAAGGTCGCGGGTGTCGATGTGGTGTTTCTTTCCGCTCTCCTGTGCCTGCGGGTCATCGCCGGTGCCGTGTTGATATCTACGCCCGTACCATTCTGGCTGCTGGGCTGCGCCGGGCTGCTGTTTCTCGGGCTTGCCTGTGCCAAGCGCCACGGCGAGCTAATCGGGCTTTCCGATCATATGGCCCTTCCCCGCCGCGGCTACAGCGGGTGTCATGCGGACGCTCTTTTCAGGGGCGGGATTCTCGCCTGCGCCGGTGCCACGGTGCTATTGCCGCTGAGCGCGACCATGCTCCCCACATCCATGGGGGGCACGGCTTCCATGCTGGTCCTTGCCGTCAGTGCCGTTCAGGCGGTTTGGCTGTGGCACTTCTGGTCCCGGGTCGTCGCCGGCACGGCCGGAGATGATCCGGTGGCCTTCGCCCTGCAGGACCGGCTGAGCTTCGGATGCCTGGCCGTCGTGGTCGGTGGCGCGGCGCTGCACTCTATGGGGCCGTTTTGGAAACCACTGTTCTGAGCTGGGGGCGCGCACACCGGTTTCGTCACGACGTCGAGACCTTGTCCTCGTGCTATTCGGACGAGCCCCTTGCCATTGATGGGAGTCCCGGGAAGAGCCTGCTGGCCCATGGCATGGGCCGGTCGTATGGCGACGTGGCGCTGAACGCCGACAACCGGCTGCTGCTGACCCGAAGGCTCGACGCGCTGGTCGAAGCCGATTGGAGCACCGGCCGCATCATCGCGGGCGCCGGTCTGACGATCGGCGGACTGCATGCGGTGTCGTTGGATCGCGGATGGATCTGCCCGGTGATGCCGGGCACGCAATTCGCCAGCCTCGGCGGTTGCGTCGCCAATGACATTCACGGCAAGAACCACCGCAGCGTCGGCAGCTTCGGCGCCCATGTGCTGCGGCTGAAGCTGCGTCGCAGCGACGGCACCGCTATCTGTTCGCGCGAAACGCGGCCGGATCTTTTCGCCCTGACCCTTGGCGGACTTGGGCTCACCGGGCTGATCGAGTGGGTCGAGCTGCAACTGGCGCCGCTGTCCGCACCGCAACTGGAGGAGGAGATCGTCGCCTTCGAGGCGCTCGATGACTATCTCGCGCTCGACCAAGCCAGTGCGGACTGGCCCTACACCGCGGCGTGGCTCGACTGCACATCGCGAGGGGCGCGCCGCGGCCTGTTTTCGCGGGCACGTCCGGCGGTGACGCCAGGCCGGGTTTCGCGCACGCGATCATTCCGGCTGCCCGTTACCATGCCGTCGTGGACAATCAGCCGCCCCACGATCACGGCCTTCAACCGTCTGTACCATTTCGTCAACCGCCGCGGTGGCACCTCGATCCGCCCGATTGAGGCCGTCCTGCATCCGCTCGATGCCCTGCGCGACTGGAACAGGCTTTTTGGCAGGAGCGGGATGCTGCAGTATCAGGCGATCTTTCCGCAAGAGACCGCGCGCGCAGGCCTTGGCCGGTTGCTGGACGCCGCCGCGGACGCTGCGCAGCCTCCCAGCCTTGCCGTTCTGAAAGGTCACGGTGATCCGCGATCGCCCGGTGTCCTGTCGTTTTGCCGGCCAGGCTTCAGCCTCGCGCTTGACTACGCGAACAGGGGGGGCGGAACGCGATCCCTGTTTGAGATATTCGATGCGATCGTCGACGCGCATGGCGGGCGGCTTTACTCCGCCAAGGATGGACGCATGTCCGCCGCGCTCTTCCAGAACACCTATCCGCGCTGGCGCGAGCTCGAGGACGCGCGCGATCCCGCATTCTCCTCGTCATTCTGGCGGCGGGTTGCCACGGCGGAGGTCGCCTAATGCAGGTGCGCACGATCGTCATCCTAGGTGCCACATCGGCGATCGCCGTGGCCTACGCGCGCCGGGTGGCCAACGGAAAAGAGGTGCGCTTCATCCTGGTCGGCCGCTCCCAAGCCGCGCTTGATCAGGTCCGTCGCGACCTTGTGGCGCGCGGTGCCACGTCGGTTGAGACCCTTGCCGGCGAGATCGGGGCGCCCGATCAGGTCACCGGCCTGTTCGATCGCATAGAGGCGCTGGGCGGCGCGATCGACCAGGTTGTCCTCGCCTATGGCGTGATGCCCGATCGCGACGCGCTCTCAAGGAATTCGGATCTGCTGGTCGACCTCTACGCGGTCAATCTGGTCTCCGCCGCGATCTGGGCAGAGCGGTGCGCCGCATTTTTCGTCCGCCAGGGGCATGGCCATCTGGTCGTCATCGGCTCGGTCGCCGGAGACCGGGCACGGGCCGGCATCATCCACTACAGCGCCACGAAATCGGGACTTGAACGGATTGTCGAAGGTCTGGCGCACCTCCACGCCGCTCACAAGGGAATTGTCTTCACACTGGTCAAACCCGGCCCCGTCGACACGCCGATGACCGACCACATGCGCAAGGGCGGCCTGTTGTGGTCGTCACCGGACGATATCGCGCGTGTCATGGTGGCCGGCATCCGGCGCGGCGCCGCCGTCATCTACGCGCCGTGGTACTGGCGGTGGGTGCTTTTCGGGATCCGTGCCCTGCCACGACAGGTCTTCAACCGGCTGAAGTTATAGAAGGCGCCGCCACGACATGACCGATACCGTCTCGGCGGATGCGATCGCGCTCGGCCTGGCCTTCTTCGCATTTGCCATCATCGTTCAAGCCGTACTTCTGATCCGGTTGCGACCGCGCCGGCTGGTCGGCGACGAGGGTGAGTATGTCAACACCGCGAACCGCACGCTGAAAAACCGTGTCTGGCTGCGAGTGCCCCTGTTTGCGGGCATTCCGTGGCTCGCCGGCCAGCTTAGCGCCGATCATCAGGTGACCGGCGCGCGGATCATTGTGTCGTTGATCTCGGCGACTGCGGTCGGCTTGGCAAGTTGGTATGCCTGCCGCGAGGCTGGACCGTTTGCCGGACTGTTCGCGGGGCTTGCGTTGGTTTTCAGTATCGAACGCGCGGTGCTGTCGATCCATCTGTGGCCCGATACGGCGCTTGGCCTGTGTCTGCTGTTATTCTCGATCTTTCTGGGCGCTGGAAGTGGTCTTTATTTCGGGATTGTCCTGGGCGCCGTTGCCGCAGCGGGATTTCTCACGCGCTTCGATTTCTTCATCCTCACGCCCTTCGCCGCCATCGCGACGATCGTCGACGGTCCGCCGTCAGTGTGGTCACTGGCGGCGATTACTGGACCAACGCTGCTGGCGGCCAGCCTGCTGACGCTAAGAAACGGCCGTGTCCATGGTATCTGGGCACCGGACACCACCTGGGCGTTCAATCTGCGTGTCGCTGTGCTGGAGGCCAATCAGCCCGGCGGCACGATCGATGTTCTGATGGCGGCCGCGGCGCGGCAGGTCGAAGATCCTGGCGTGCGTGACGATCACCGCGCGCCGCTGCGCCATTTCGCATCCATCACATGCGGGCGGCCGCTCGCCGTCCTCGCCCAGGTCCTCCAGCGCCTGCATACTTTGATGGGACCGGAAACCTTTGTCAGCGAAACCTTGATAGACCAGAGCCGGGCCGGTTACCGCCCGTTGCCCAACGGTGGCGCCACGCGCTTCGCCCTGATCAATCTGAAAGCATGGGTGCCGGTTGTCTTTCTGCTGTTCATTGCGGTGTCGCCGATGCTGGAACCGGCGCTGCTGGCGCTGGTAGCCTTGGTCGTGGCCACCCAGGTGGTGGCCCAGACCCGCAGCCGGTACCGGATGGCGCTGCTGCCGCTTCTGGCGGCTCAATCCGCCGTCGGATTGGCCGCCCGGGCGGATCCCGACCGGCCCACGGCTGGGCTGATCGCGAGTGTCGCGCTGGCGCTGGTGATGGCGGTCTGGTTCGTCGTCCGCGCGCCACGGCGCGAAGTTGAGCCGCTTTAGCCCACGCTCGGCAGCAGCGCCCGCGCGGCCTTGAGCACGGACCAGTCGGCGCCGCGCGAACCGACGATCATAAGAGAACCGGGCAGCGAGGTGCCGGCGTCCGCTTCTCGCGCCGCCGCAACAGGCATGACCAGCGCGCAGCCGTCGGCCAGGTTCACCAGCGACGGATTGCGCAACATGGCGGCATTGACCTGATCAAAATCCGTCTCCGCCTCGACGATCGTCGGCGGTGCCACCTGCAGCGTCGGCGCGACCAGCGCGTTATGGCCGGCCATGATCTCGGAGAACCGCGCGACGACCTGCTTGCGCGCCGCATAGGCGTCGTCGATGTCAGCCTGTGACAGGGTTTCGGCGAACCGGATGCGTTTCAGGACGCGCGGGTCGCCGAGCGTTTCCAATGCGTCGAGATCGTCCTTGTAGAGCGCATGCGCTTCCGCTGACACGATGATGCGGTTGAGGTCGAGGTTGTCGTTCAGGAAGCCGACGTCCAGTTCGACGATTTCGTGGCCGGCAGTCCGTAATGCGGCGACAGTGGCCTCGAAGGTGTCGGCCGTTGACGCGTCCAGCGCGTTGACGAAGGCACCAACGGGAATCGCGAGCCGCATCGGTGCGTCCACGGTGGATCCCGAAGTGGGGTCGGTCGTGGCGCTCATCACCGCGAAGGCGGCAACCGCATCCTCGAAGGTTGCCGCCAGCGGGCCGGCACTGTCGAGCGTCTGCGACAGGGGATGGACGCCGGAGCGCGGCACCAGGTGCTGGCTAGGCTTGAAGCCGTAAAGCCCGTTGATCGCCGAGGGAATGCGGATCGAACCGCCAGTATCGGTGCCCAGCGCGATATCGCACAGGCTGAGGCCCACGGAGACTCCGCCGCCCGAGGTCGACCCGCCAGGAATGCGGGCCGCGTCCAACGCACTGCCCGGTGTGCCGTGATGCGGGTTGAGGCCGACCCCGGAATAGGCAAACTCGCTCATCGTCGTGCGGCCGAACATCACCGCGCCCGCGGCCTTCATGCGGGCAACCGCCTCGCTGTCGCGGGTGGCAGCGGGCCTGTCCCGCAACAGCCGCGAGCCCGCGGTCGTGCGTTCGCCTGCCTCATCGAACAGGTCCTTGACGGAAACCAGCTTGCCGGCGAGCGGCAGCGGCGCCTCGGCGTGCTCAACCAGGCTTTCCGCCTCGCGGGCATTTGCAAGAATGCGCTCGGGGTCGAACCGCGTGAAGATGCTGCGCGCCAGCTCGCCCAGCGCCTCGACCCGGCCGATGGCCGCGTGCGCCTTGTCCACGATGTCGCCCATGAAGTGTTTCCTTGTTGAGATCCGGCGAGGGGATCATTCGTCAAGCGTCGCGGTCAAGTCAACGCGCGGCTCATACGCCGACGAAGGGGTAGGGTCCGGCGAAGGATCCCACCGGGATCAGATGGCTGACAAGCGCGCCGTCTCGCAGCTCGTGCAGCAGCATGCCGCCGGGCTCAACCGTCAGGCTGTTGCCGGCGCCGCGGCGCTGTTCCAGCGTCACCGCATGCGAGGTTCCCGGTGCGATCTGACACAGCCTCCCGCCGAAGACGGTGGCAACCGACCGGTGCACATGGCCACAGGTCAGGCGCAGCTCGCCGGGATGATTCGCGATCGCCACAAGCAGCGCATCGGCGTTTTTCAGGTTCTGCATGTCCATCGGGTAAATGCCGGTCTCGAACGGCGGATGGTGCATGCCGGCCAGGACGGGCTTGTCGCCGAATCGTGCGAGCTCCTTGGTGAGATAAGCCAGCGACTCGTCGGTCAGCAGCCCATGGGGGCTGCCCTCGACCAGGGTGTCGAGACCGATCACCGCGATATCACCGAGATCGATCGACCAGTTGATCGGGCCGGCGTCCGGCATCCAGCCGGGTTGGCCATCGGCGGTGATGAAGGCGGCGCGCATTGGATCGCGCTTGTCGTGATTGCCCGGCACCACGCAATAGGGCAGCGCCAGCGGCGCCATCAGGGTGCGGAAATAGTCGTACTCCTGAGCATTGCCGTGTTCCGTCAGGTCGCCCGTGACCATGACCATCCCGACGTCACCGAGCTGCGGCAGCATCCGGTTGATGGTGTCCACCGTTTCCGACAGGGCTGCGGCCGTATCCACGCGGCCGTAGGCGAGTTCGCCGCGGCCGACAATATGGGTGTCTGTGATCTGAATGATTTTGGTCATCTTGGGTTCTTGGCTGTCGGGAAGATCTGAGGAACGCCGATTATCTGGAAAGCAGCATTACGGAGTCGGCCGGCACTGTCACGCGAACGTTGTCGCCGGCTTTCGGCGGCTGCGTGCCGGTCCAATGCGCGTGCAGCAACGCGTCGGTGACACCCGCGAGCCCCACGCGATAATGACCACCGAGAAAGGTGACGGTTTCCACCGTTCCTGAAAGCGGTCCCTGCGGGTCAATGCGGACGTCTTCCGCGCGCACGAAGGCCTGCTTGCCGGCATCCGCGCCGGGGAGCGGCAGAATGCCGCCGGGCAGTGACAGGCCCTGCGGCGTCACGGCTCCGGATAACGGCATGGCATTGCCGACGAAACGCGCCACGAAGGCTGATGCGGGCCGGCGGTAAAGATCCTCGGGCGCGCCGATCTGCTCGATGGAGCCGCCGGACATGACCGCGACCCGGTCGGCAATCGCCATGGCCTCGGACTGGTCATGCGTGACGAAGACTGCGGTGATCCCGAACCGCCGCAGCAGCAGGGCCAATTCGTCGCGCAGGCTGTCGCGCAGGGCGGCGTCAAGCGCGGACAGCGGCTCGTCGAGCAACAGGATGCGCGGCCGCGGCGCAAACGCGCGGGCCAGCGCCACGCGCTGCCTCTGACCGCCCGATAGCGCGGACACCGGCCGGTCGGCGTATTCGGCCAGCTGGCACAAGCTCAGAACTTCCTCGACTCGGGATCGGATTTCGGATTTGGACAGTTTCCGGATTCTCAGCCCATAGGCCACATTGGCGCTTACGGACATGTTTGGAAACAGCGCGTAGGACTGGAACACCATGCCGACGTTGCGTTTCTCCACCGGCAGATCGGTCACGTCTTCGTCGCCGAACCACACCTGGCTGCCGGCGTCGGGCTGTTCCAACCCGGCGATGATGCGCAACAGCGTGGTCTTGCCGCAGCCCGAGGGTCCCAGAAGCGACAGGATTTCGCCGGGCGCGACGGTCAGTTCCGTCGGCAGTAGGGCGCGGGTGCCGTCGGCAAAGGTCTTTGCGGCGTTCGTCAGGGTCAGCGTCATCGGGTCATCCTCTGGGCGCGGTTCGACGCCCATTGCATTGCCATCAGCAGCGGCACGATCATGATGAAGAACACCAGGGTGTAGGCGGAGGCGATTTCCAGCCGCATGGAGGCGTAGCTGTCGGCCAGGCCGACGGGCAAGGTCTTGAGATACGGCGTGTGCAGCATCCATGTGAGGTTGAATTCGCCGATCGACAGCGTCACCACCGTCAGGGCGCCTGCGAGAATGCCCGGCATGGCGTTGGGCACCACGATGGTCACGAAGCGCTGCCAGGACGTGGCGCCCAGCGTGGCCGCGCCCTCTTCCAGCGTCTTGAGGTCCATGGCCATCAGCACCGCCAGCACCGAGCGCACCATGAACGGCAGCGTGTAGAGAACGTGACCGACCAGGATGAAGCTCCAGTTGGTGCGAAAGCCGCGCATCGAGCCGTAGAGCTGCAGCAGCGCCAACGCCAGCGCGAGCCCGGGAATCGCCAGCGGCAAGGAGATGAACTCCTCGATGATCCGTGACAGGCGACCGGGATTGCGGGCCAGCACATAGGCCGCCGGCACGCCGATCAGAAGCGTCGCGATCAGGCAGGTAAACGCCAGCCACAGCGACAGGAAGATGCTTCCGGAGTAAAGATCCCAGACCTCATACAGCCAGCGCAGCGTCAGCCCCGAGGAAACGCCGCGGAAATAGTTCACGGTGAGGCCCGCCAACACTGACTGCAGCGCCGGCACGATGAGGAAGGCGCAGGTCAGCAGGGTCACGAAAAGGGGAAACAGTTTGGCTCGTATCAGGTTCATCTCAGCCTCCCGCGGGAACAGTGGTGCCGGAGAATCCGCGCGCGACCAGCAGCAGCGCCCAGGTCGCCAGACCCAGGACCACGGACAGCGCCGACGCCATGGCGATGTTCGCCGACAGGGTGAACTCGGTGTAGATCACCATGGGCAGCACATCGATGTCGGTGGCCAGCGTGAAGGCGGTGCCAAAAGCCCCCATGGCGGTGGCAAACGCGATGGCTCCGGCGGCGACGAGCGAGGGCGCCAACCCGGGCAGAATCACGTCGATCATTGTGCGCCAAGAGGAAGCGCCGAGCGTGCGGGCGGCCTCTTCCAGGGCCGGATCGAGCTTCTCGGTCGCCGCCATGACAGTCAGCAGTACGCGGGGAATCGAAAAGTACAGATAACCGAGAAACAGCCCGGTTATCGAGTAGGCGAAGACCACATGGCCGGGCGTGAGCTGGTTGACCAGGCCCTGACGCCCGCCGAGCAGAATGATGAGAAATCCGATCACCACGCCGGGAAACGCCAGCGGCAGGGTCAGGATCGAGATCAGGATGCCGCGTCCGGCAAACCGGTTGCGCGCCAGAAACAGCCCCACGATGGTCGAGATCATCAGCGCCGCGGCGCTCACCGCCAGCGACACGAGCACCGTCTGCAGCAGGGTCTGCAGGTATCGCGGGGTGCGCATGATTTCGAGATAGATGCCCCATCCCGCGTCACTCTCCGACGACGCCATCACGAGGCGCACCAGCGGCAGCGCGAGAAAGGCGAAGGCGAAGACCGCGAGCGGCAGCGCGCACAGGGCAAGAAAGCGTCGGTGAGCCATGGAGGGCCTGCATTGGGTGGACCGTGCGAAGCCGGGGGGCGGCGCCCCCCGGGTCATTGATGTGGCGGCGATGAATGCTGCCTATTTCACTTCGTTTAGATAACGCTGGCCGAAGCCGGCCTGGGCCTTTTCCATTGCTGCGTAGTCGACAGCCACCGCGCGCTCATAGTCGCTGGCGGGCAGGAACTTCGCGGCCACTTCGGCCGGCAGTTCGACCGGACGGGCCGGCTGCAGGTAGGCGTTGGTCCAGATCGCCTGCCCCTCGTCGGAGAGGATGAAGTCGAGGACCTTCTTGCCATGCTCGGCATGCGGCGCACCGTTCACCAGGCTCATCACGTAGGGCACGCGCACCGAACCCTCGCACGGCAGCACGAATTCGAAGTTGCCTTCTTCCTCGTATTTGCCGCGGTAGGCGTTGAAGTCGTAGTCGAACAGGATCGGGATTTCGCCGGAGACGACCCGGGCGAAGGACGTCTGCTTGGGCACGATCGGGTCGTTCTTGGCCAGATCGTTGAAGAATGCGATGGCCGGATCGAAGTTCGTCAGGTCGCCGCCGAAGGCGAGATTGGCGGCAACGGCGCCCGCGTAACCCACAAAGGCGGAGGAGGGATCGAGATAGCCCACCATGCCGCGGTATTCGGGCTTCTTGAGATCGGCAAAGCACTGCGGCACCGGCGCGCCGGCAAGCGCGTCGACATTGACGAAGAAACCGAGCGTCCCGTAGTGCACCGCGAACCACTTGCCGTCCGCGTCCTTCAGGCCGGCCGGGATCTCGTCAAAGCCGGCCGGCTTGTATGCGGTTGCAACGCCCATGTTGCCGGCCTTGATGCCCGTGGTGACGCCGTAGTAGGCCACGTCGGCGACGGGGCTGTCCTTTTCGGCCAGCAACTGGCTCATGGTCTGGCCGGAGTTCTTGTTGTCATGCGGCATCTGGATGTCGAGTTTCTTGTCGATGGCTTCCAGCATGCTCGCCCAGTCCGCCCACTGCGGCGGGCAGTTGTAGCAGATTGCCTCTTCGGCCTGCGCGGGGGCTGCGGCGGCCATTGTCATCGCAACTGCGAAAAGTGTACGTTTCATGTCGGTGACTCCTGAGGAATGGTCGGTCTTGAAAAGGGTCGGTCGATTGGGGTTATTGCGTCGATGACGGGGAAGTTGCCGCTTCTCCGTCATCGTTTTTTCCAGCCCTTCCGTCCGGCCGGGGCGGACACAGCGTGCCGCCGGGCCGGAAGTGGAAAGACAGGTCGGGGGCCGGCTTGCACGGCGGCTTTTCCCCCGCGAGTGCCGCCAGCACCGTTTGCGCCGCGCCGCGGCCCATCCCATGCGGATCGGTCACGACGGTTGCGAGGTTCGGCTCGATGATCAGCCCGGTGGCGATGCCGTCGAAGCCGGCAATCGATAGGTCTTCGGGCACGCGCCGGCCCAAGCCCCGCGCGGCCTTCATGGCGGCCAGCGCCAGATAGTCATTGGAGGCGAACAGGCCGGTGAGCGTGTCATGCTCGGCCAGCAGCGCACCGAGCAGATCGACCAGATTGCCTTCCGTCTCGCGGACTTCCAGAAGCACCGGCTCGCGCATCCCCTGCGCGCGGCAGGCTTGCGCGAACCCCTCGTAGCGCTGGCGGGAGCGGTCCGAGCTGTGAAACTGCAGCGCGAGAAAGCCCAACTGCGTGTGCCCGGCCGCGGCGAAGGCGTCGGCCACCTCGGCCGCTGCCGCCCGGTTGTCTATCGCCCAGGACGGAAACGTTCCCGTCGCGGTGTTGAACATCAGGCAGCACGGCACGCCGCGTCGCGCCACCAGGTCGAGGCTTTCGCTGGAGGCCGCGTTGGAGACCGTGAGCACAAGCGCGTCCACCTGCTTGGCGAGCAGGGTGCGCACGGCGTGCAACTCCTGGCTCTCATCGTAGTTGGAGCAGGCGAGAATCAGCTGGTAGCCGGCCGCGAGCGCTGCTTCCTGCGCGCCCTGTACCGCGTCGGCGAAAACCGGGTTGGCCAGTGACGGCACCACGCAGCCGATGGTCCGCGTGGAACTGCTCTGCAGCGAGCGGCCCAGTGCACTGAACTCGAAGCCCAGCGCTTCGGCCGCCTCGAGAACCCGTTCACGGGCGCTCTGGCTGGCCGAGCCCGAGCCGTTCAGCACGCGACTGACCGTGGCGATTCCACAGCCGGCGCGTTCGGCGACATCCTTGATCGTGGGCAAGCGGGACACGGTTCTGTCCGTCTTTGGAAACGTTTCCAATACAATACTTGCACCAGATGTCAGTTTGATGAAAGCCCCGCAGGTCATTCAGGCGATGGCATGTTGTCTTAGCGGCACCGGCCGTACGAACCAGATCGCCAAGTCATGCCGTCATCATCAAGACGCGAGCGTCGGCCAGCGTTTTTCGATCATCGCGGCGCTGAGGTCGTAGACCGAGGCGATCAGCTCCGGCGTCACCACGGCTTCAGACGCGCCGGACGCCACGACGGTGCCGCGTTGGAGAACCACCAGGTGGTCGGCATAAAGCCGCGCCATTTCCAGATCGTGCAGCACCACGACGACCCCGCCGCCCCGCCGGGCGAAGTCGCCCGCCAGCTCGAGGACGTCGAGCTGGTGGCGGATATCGAGGCTTGATGTGGGTTCATCCAGCAGCAGGTAATTCGCGATGCCATTGGCGCAGGGCTCCCAGACCTGAGACAGCACGCGAGCCAGATGCACCCGCTGCTGCTCACCGCCCGAAAGCGTCTGATAGTGCCGATGTGCGTGAGCGCTCATGCCGACCAAGTCCAGCGCCTTCGCCGAAATTTCCGAACACAGCGTCGCGTTACGCCGCCTTCCGCGCAGGCCAAGCCCCACGACCTCCGCCACGGTGAACGGAAACGACAGCGCGGAGGATTGCGGCAGCACCGCGCGGCGTCCCGCCAGTTCATGGGCGCGCAATGTGGCGATGTCGACGCCGTCGAGGAGCACCTGGCCCTTGGCGGGGCGGCTTTCTCCGGTCAGGCATTTGAGCAGCGTTGATTTGCCCGCCCCGTTGGGACCGATGATGGCCGTCACCAGGCCGGGTCGTGCCTTGAGACTGACGCCGCGCAGAAGGTGCGCGCGGCCGGCGGTAACATGGAGATCGGTGGCGCTGAGCATGAGTGTTCCTAGATATCGATGATCGAACGGCGGCGCAGCAGGATCGACAGGAAGACCGGAACTCCGAGGATTGCCGTAATGATGCCGATGGGCAGTTCGGCGGGTGCGACGATCACCCGACTGACGATATCCGCGCCAACCATCAGCGCCGCGCCGAGCAGCGCGCAGGCCGGCAACAGGCTGCGGTGATCGGCGCCAATGACCAGTCGCAGCACGTGAGGCACCACAATGCCGACGAAGCCGATGGTGCCGGCGGAAGCAACGCAGGCGCCGGTGGCCGCGGCTGTCAGCACGATGATGCCGCGCTTCAGCCTTTGCGGATCGAAGCCGAGATGGAACGCCTCCGCCTCACCCAGCAGCAGGGCGTTCAGTCCGCTGCCCAGAAACGGGATAGCCAGCGCCAAAATCGCCATGAAAGGCAGCATCGCCAGCACCCGGTCCCAGGTCGCGCCGCCCAGAGAACCCAGATTCCAGAACGTGAAGTCTCGCATCTGGTCATCGGTGCTCTCGAAGATCAGAACGCCGGTCAGGGCCATTGCGAGTGCGGAAAGAGCGATCCCCGCCAGCAGCATGGTGGCCACCGAGGTCCGCCCGCTGCGCGTGGCAATCACGTAGAGAAGCCAGGTGGTGACCAGCCCTCCGGCGAAGGCCGCAATCGACAGCAGTTGCACCGACCACCCGGGCGACATCGCCAGGTTCATGCCGCTGATCACCACGATGACCGTGACGGCGGCTAACGCCGCACCGGCGGAAACGCCGATCAGTGTCGGATCGGCAAGCGGATTGCGGAACAGGCCCTGCATCATGGCGCCCGAAACCGCCAGCCCTGCGCCGACGAAGCCGCCCAGGACCGTGCGCGGCAAGCGAATGTCGAAGAGAATCACCTGCTCGCGCAGCCATTGCTGGGCATCCGCGCTGCCCAGTCGTTCGGCCACTGCACCGGCCACCCCTTCCAATGACATTTCTGACGGACCAATGAGCACCGAGGTGATGGTGACGGCGAGGAGAAGTATTGTCAGCGCCGCTATCACCGCCTGGGATCGTGTCGAATGAGGGGTCGCGCCACGCGCGCTGTTGCCGCTCGTGTGGTGGCCGTGCCCGGCTTCGCCCGCCAGTGTCATTGCACGGCCTGAGTGATTGCATCCGCCAGCTCTCGTGCGGCGGCGGCGGTGCGCGGGCCAAAGCCCAGCAGATACAGCCCGTCCATGGAGATCAGTGCCTTGTTGCGGCCTGCCGGCGTCAGTGCGATGCCGGGAATCTCCAGCGCTGTTTTGTCCAGCGTACTGCCGTGGCGCTGCATGGTGAGCACAATGTCCGGGCTCGCTGCGATCAAAGCCTCGCGGGTTACAGGCTTGTAGCCTTCGATCTGTCCGAAGACATTGCGGCCGCCGGCGAGCTCGATGATCGCATTGGCGGCCGTTCCCGCGCCTGCGACCATCGGTTTGCCACCGGATGCGGACAGCAGGAACATGACACCCGGACGCTCGGTTGGATCCGCCTTGGGTTCGGGAAGGGCGTCGAGTTCCGCTTTGACAGTGGTTTTCAGCCTGGCCGTCTTTTCCGGCAGGTCGAGTGCCGCTCCCACCGCGTCGATCTTGGCCAGGATGCCGGCCGGCGTATGAGCCTCGGGAATTTCCGCGAAGGGCACCGAGGCCGCTTTCAACACGTCGATCACCGGTGGTGGCCCCGATCCCTCGATCGTCAGGATCAGATCCGGCTTGAGCGACAGCACGCCTTCGGCCGCCAGCGCGCGCATGTAGCCGACATTGGGAAGCGCGCGTGCTTCTGCGGGATAAATGCTGGTGGTGTCCACCGCGACCAGCCGGTCCGCAGCCCCCAGCGCATAGACGATTTCGGTGACCGAGCCTCCGATGGACACGATTCGCGATGCCTGCGCGTGGGCGGCGGGGACCCCGAAGGCCAGGCTTGCGAACAGGACCAGTGCGGCAAGGCAGCGACGAGGGTGGCTGAAACGATGGTGCATGCTGGATCTCACTTGGTCAGGATCAATTTGTTCAGACGGGTGATCGTCATCCGATACGCCGTACCGTCATGGGTGATGCGGATTTCCCGCGCTCCCTGGAACAAGGTCTCGCTGCTGATCGACATGGGTTCGAGCGGCGTGCGTACGGATGCTGCGTCATCGGATGCCGCGGAACCGCCGGCAGAATCGGTTTGGGGGCGAGACATGAGCCCGGTGGTCTCCCGTGTTTGAGCGCAAAGGGGTGCCTTGCGGCGATGCATTCGTTAATCGCCGTTAAGACAATATACTTGACTCTCATACTCATGTTTATGTAGGAAGGCAACGACTGAGGCAGCCGCCGCCACCGCATGCGCGCCGCCACAGGACCCAGAGCAAGCTCATCCACTGCCCCGCAGCGGTCGCCAGCCAAAAATCGACATCCTTTGGAAAAGAGAAGATCGATGCGATCAACGAACTGGCGCGCGGCCAT
>JBFHII010000002.1:0-23020 GCA_041596535.1 Breoghania sp.
AGATCGGCCGCCCGCTGTTCGAGCGCGAGGGACGCGTGGTGCTGCCGACGCCGGTGGGGGAGGGCTATTACCGGGCGTGTGTGGAGACGCTGAAGCGGCTGGACCGGGCGACGCAGACCGCCAGCGCCGGTCGCCACGCCGCGCGGCTGCGCATGGGATTGATGCCGTCGTTCACCCGCGGCGCGCTGGCGCCGGCGCTCGCGCGCTTCATGCAGGCAGCGCCGGGCGCCGAGGTGCATATCACCGAGGCCTATTCCGGCGTGCTGACGGAGATGGTGCGGGCCGGCGAGCTGGATTTCGCCGTGGTGCCGGGTTTCGAGGGCGCGCGCGGACTGTCGACCACGCTGCTGGCGCGCGAGCGCGAAATGCTGGTGGCCGCCCATGGCGGGGACGCGCGGCACCTGCAGCCCGCGTCGCCGGAGGATCTCGAGGGCCGCGACATCATCCTGCCGAGCGAGGTCAACACCCGGCGGCACACGCTGGAGACCTATTTCGCCACCCACGGCATCGGCATCGGCCGGCGGATGGAGATGGACGCGATGATCGGCACGCTGGAGTTCATCGCGTGCTCGGGCTGGGTGGCCATCCTGCCGTCGTTCATGATGGCGGGTGACCGGATGGGGGAGCGGTTTGCCATCCGGCCGCTGGAGCGCCCGGCGCTGTCGTCGGATTTCGTGCTGATCGAGCCGTCGCGGCAGGCGATGAGCGCGCCGGCGCAGGCCTTCGCCGACCTGCTGCGCGAGGAGACCACCCGGATTTCCGCCCAATGGGACGACCTGCTGGCGGCGTGAACGGGGCTCGTTCGGAGCATTTCCGCGCAGCAAAAAGGGCGGTCCATGGGACCGCCCTTCGTGTCGTGTCAGTGCCGCCGGGCTCAGTCGAGCGAATAGGCGACCGGCCACTCGTAGCCCTCGTCGACGACGGCCTGAATGTAGGCCTTCATCACCTCGGTGCCGGGCAGGCCGCGCCCGTCGGCGTCCTTGGCCTGGCGGGCGGGGAAGCCGCTGAGCGCATTGGCCCACTCGATGCGGGCGGCCTCGGGCAGCTTGTTGATGTGTGCGCCCTTTTCCTCGAGACCCTTCAGGCCAGCGGCCTGGCGGCGGTTCAGTTCCTTGCCGGAAGCGTCTTCGTAGCCCTTGCCGACTTCGCGGATGATCTTCTGCACGTCCTCGGGCAGGCGGGCGAGGCTGTTGGAGTTCATGGTCAAGCCGTTGACCGCCATCGCGCCGAAGCCGATCAGCGTGTAGTAGGGCGAGGGCTCATAGTACTTGAAGCCCAGATAGGCGGAGGGGAACATCAGCCAGCCGTTATAGACGCCGGTCTGCATGGCGAGGTAGCCCTCGGGCAGGGTCGACTGCACCGGAATGGCGCCGGCGTATTCCAGCCACGGCAGGTTGGGACCCGCGCCGCCGACCTTGTAGCCCTTGAGATCGGTGACCGTCTTCCACGGATCCTTGGTTCCCAGGTGATAGTTGTCCCAGCCGGACAGGCCGAGCAGCACCTGGTCGTATTCCTTTTCAAAGACCTCCGTCAGCCACGGCGTCTGGTCGTAGACCCGGCGGGCGGCGGCGAGCGCCTGGGCGGAATCCTGCGGGCCGAACGGCGCGTAATAGGGGAAGTTGTGCAGGAACAGCTTGGCGGGCTCGAAGCAGAAGCAATAGGCGCCGATGTCGAGAATGCCCTGCTGCACGGATTCCAGCGTCTCCGCCACGCCGGCGATCGCGCCGCCGTAACCCTCGACGAATTCGATCTCGTGCCCGGTTTCCTCCTTCACCCGGCGCTTGACCTCCGGCACGAAGTAATCGGCAACCATCGACACGTAGACCGCCGGGCCATTGGGATGGCCGGCGCCGATGCGCAGCGTGTAGCTGTCGGCGGACGCGCCGCCGAAGGAGAGTGCGCAGGCACCCGCACCGAGCGCGGCGGTGGTGAGTGTCCTGCGGATGTGAGACCGAATCCGGCCTGAAAGATGGTGCATTGATTTCCTCCCTTGGCGGAACCTGAGCGTTCTCGTCCCCGCCCTTGTCCTTGTCTTGCATCGCCGATCATGGCGCGCGGTCGTCACGTTGTCATCGTCGCGTTTTCTTATTTATCGATCGCTCAACAATGTGTCATTGTCAGCGAGGATTGGGGTCAACGTCAAGCCGGGTTTGTGGGCCGACGTCGCGAACCAATCCATAAACTGTGTGATTCCGCAAAATTTATCGATCGATAAATTGATTGCGGGATGACACGCGGGGATTTTATGTTCACATTGAAAAGGACGCGACCGGGATAACCGGCAGGCATTTCATGATCCAAGAACGCGGCCGGCGGCGCCAGTCGCCGGAACAAGCGCTCAGGATCCATGACATGCGGGTGGAACGACAATGGAGGGGAGGCCGTGGCCGAAAAAGCCGCGGCGCGAGTGTATATGACGGACAAAATTCCAGCACCGGACCCGTTGAAGGGGCGCGGCGCGCCACACAGAACGACGACCGGGCCGGCGCACGGGCGGAGCATTCCCGAACGCGGGGTGACGGCGTCGATCGTCAACGTGGCGCGAACGATCCACATCATTTCCGCCTTCTGGACCTTCGGTCTCGCGGTGATCATCTTCATCGACGTGGCCGGCCGCGGCATGTTCGGTGCGCCGCTGCCCGGGACCAAGGAAATCATCCAGAATTCCATCGTCGCCATCGCCTTCCTGCAACTGCCTCTGGCGATCTATACCGGCTCGATGCTGCGCACGCCGCTGGTTGCCGATGCGCTCGGACCTCTGGGCCGCCGCATCCTGCGCACCATCGCCGGGCTTCTCGCCATCGGGCTGTTTCTCGGCCTCGCCTATTCCTCGTGGGACCCGATGCTGGACGCCTGGAGGATCGGCGAATACGAGGGCGAGGGCGCGCTGCGCGTGCCGACATCGCCGGTGCGCACGCTGCTCATCGTCACCGCGCTCTTCTCCGCGCTCGCCTACGCCATGATGATCTTCTTCGACTGGACAGGCCGTCTGCCGGACGAAGACTCCATGCCCGTTTCACTCACGCGGACCTGATGGCCCGGGTCACCACAACACAGGGGGATCGGGGCTGATGGGTGCCGATATCGTTCTCTGGATGATCGGACTTCTGATCATCCTCATTCTCATGGGTGTTCACATCACGGTTGCCCTGGGCGTCACAAGCGCGCTCGGCGTCTACCTGATGATGGGCAGCTTCGACGTCGCCATGTCGATCATCGGCACCACCGCCTACGAGGCCATCCGCAAGGATGTTTTCGCGGTGATCCCGCTGTTCGTGCTGATGGGCGACCTCGTCGGGCGCTCGGGCGCCGCGCAGGATCTGTACCGCATCTGCGACCGGATGTTGCGGCGGATTCCGGGCCGTCTCGCGGTGGCCACGGTGGCCGGCAACGCGATCTTCGCCGCCGTGACCGGCGTCTCGATCGCGGCGGCGGCCACGTTCTCGCGCATCGCCTATCCCGAGATGCGCAAGCTGGGATACCGGCAGAATTTCGCGCTCGGCGCGGTCGCCGGCTCCGCCTGCCTCGGCATGCTGATCCCGCCGAGCGTGCTGATGATCGTCTGGGCGATCCTCACCGAGATGTCCGTGGGCGCTCTGTTCATGGCCGGCATCGTGCCCGGCGTGCTGCTGGCGCTGATGTTCGCAGGCTACTGCGTGGTTGCGGTGAAGGCGAATCCGTCGATCGCGCCGCCCGCCACGGGCACCGATCTGGCGGACATGAGTGCCGGCGAGCGGCGCTCGGAGGCGATCGGCGGGCTGGGCATCGGGGCGCTGGTGCTGCTGGTCATCGGCGGCATCTGGGGCGGATTGTTCACGCCGACGGAAGCGGCCGGCTTCGGCGTGCTGGGCGCGCTGGTGATCGGCCTGGTCAAGGGCATGCGGTGGAGCGATATCATCGACGCGGTCTACAACGCCGGACGCACCACGGCGCCGATCATGATCCTGCTGGTCACCGCCACGATGTATTCGCGGCTGCTGGCGCTCGGCGGGGCGGTCAACGCCATCAAGGCGATGCTGCTGGGCACCGGCCTGGGACCGGTTGCGCTGATGATGATGATGGGCGGCATCTGGCTGGTGCTGGGCATGCTGATCGATTCCGTCTCGATCATCCTGCTGACGGTGCCGATCTTCGCGCCGCTGGCCATCCAGCTCGGTTACGACCCGCTGGCCTTCGCCATCTTCGGCATCCTGATCATCGAGGCCGGGCTGCTGACGCCGCCCTTCGGCCTGCTGGTCTACACCGTGAAGGCCTCCGTGCCGGATACGGGCGTGTCGCTGTCGATGATCTTTTCCGGTTCCATGCCCTACTGGATACTGATCGTCGTCGCCGCGGCACTGGTTCTGTTCGTGCCGGAACTGGCCAACTGGTTGCCGCAGATGATGCGCTGAGGCGGGTCATCCGCCGATGAAACGCAGGGCCGGCCGGGGATGATCTCCGGCCGGCCCTTTTGCGTCCTGGCGCCGGGCGCCGGCCGCGCGTGGCCAAAATGTTCAAGCGTTTCTGGAATTCTTGCATCGAGTGACGGGCGAGAGGCGCATAGTGTTTCGGCGCAAGATCGCTTGGAGGAAACACCAAACAATGCGCACCCAGGTCGCGATCATCGGCGCCGGCCCCGCGGGCCTGCTGCTGTCCCAGACCCTGCACCGGCAGGGCATCGACACGGTCATACTCGAGCGGCGCAGCCTCGAGCATGTGCTCGGCCGCATCCGTGCCGGCGTTCTGGAGCAGGGCATGGTGCGGATGCTGGACGCGGCGGGCGTCGGCGCACGCATGCATCGCGAGGGGCTTGTCCACGACGGCACCGAACTGTGCTTCGACGGCAGCCGCCACCGCATCGATTTCAAGGCGCTGACGGGCGAGACCGTGATGGTCTACGGTCAGACGGAAGTGACCCGCGACCTGGTCGATGCGCGGCTGGCCGAGGGCGGTGTGATCGTCTACGAGGCCGAGGACGTCATGCTGCATGATTTCGACGGAGCGTCGCCGCATGTCAGCTATCGCAAGGACGGGGTGACCCATCGCCTGGACTGCGACTTCATCGCCGGCTGTGACGGCTTCCACGGCGTCTCGCGCAGGAGCGCGCCGCAGGATGTGCTCAAGACCTACGAGCGGGTCTATCCCTTCGGCTGGCTCGGGATCCTGTCGGAAACCCCGCCGGTCAGCCACGAACTGATCTACGCCAACCACCCGCGCGGCTTCGCGCTGTGCTCGATGCGCTCGCCGGTGCTCAGCCGTTACTACGTGCAGTGCCCGCTCGATGACGCGGTCGAGGCGTGGTCCGACGACAGGGTCTGGGACGAGTTGCGCCGCCGCGTGGACACCGAGACGGCGGAGGCGCTGATCACCGGCCCGTCGATCGAGAAGAGCATCGCGCCGCTGCGCTCCTTCGTGGCCGAGCCGATGATGTTCGGCCGCCTGTTCCTGGTCGGCGACGCCGCCCATATCGTGCCGCCGACGGGTGCCAAGGGGCTCAATCTGGCGGCCTCCGACGTCCACTACCTGGCCCGGGCGATGATCGATTTCTACGCCAGCGGATCGACGGCGCTGATCGAGGGCTATTCGCGCGACGCGCTGCGGCGGGTGTGGAAGGCGGAACGGTTTTCCTGGTGGATGACCACGTTGCTGCACACGTTCCCCGACAGCTCGGCTTTCGACCGCAAGATGCAGGTCGCCGAGCTGGACTATGTCACCTCGTCCTCGGCGGGCGCGACGGCGCTGGCGGAAAACTACGTCGGGTTGCCGTACTAGCAAACACGGTGTCGGACGGGCCACGTGGGACGGACCACGGTGCGGCGCCGTTCAGCCCGATTGCACGGCGGGCTTGGGCTCTTCGGCGGGCTTGCGCAGGCCGCGGATCCGGTCGGCGAGGTTGCCGGGGCGGCCGGTGCCCGCGGCGCCGTTGCCGCGTTGCGGCGCGGCGGTCCTGGCTTCCCCGGATTTCGCGGCGTCTTCGGCATCCGCGAGTATCGTGTCGATGGGCGAACCCGGACCTTCCTTGTCCGCCGCCATGGCGGCGACCTGGGCCGCGAGCTGGGTGATCTGTTCGCGCAGCAGCGAGTTCTCGCGGTCCTCCGCCTGGGTCAGCTTCTTGAGCTGGCTCTCCAGCCGACCGCGTTCCACCGCCGTGCGATTGAGTTCCTCGGCAAGCGCGTTGTTTTCCGCCTCCAGCGAGACGAGCGCGCCTTCCATGTTGTCGCCGCTGTTGCCGCGCAGGCTTTCGAGCTGCAGCGACAGGCGGGTGATCTCCGCCTGGGATTCGACGTTGCGGCCTTCCAGGTCGATGACCAGGCCTTCCAGCTTCTGCACGACGGCGTTGCTGGCCGGTGCGGCGCTGCCCGAGGCGCCCGCCATGCCGGCACGCGCATCTTCCAGTGCCGCGTAACGGCGGCGGAGTTGCGAAAGCTCGCTTTCCAGCGCCAGGATCTTGGCTTCGTCGGCGCTGCGGCGGGTCTTCTGCGCGGCGATCTCGGCTTCCATCGCCGCAAGCTCCGGAAACGAGCCGTCGGCATTCTCGGTGCTGGTGCCGCTCACCGCGTCGCGCGCCAGTTTCTGCGACAGCTCGATGAACTGCTGCGAACGGCGCTTGAGATCCATTTCGGTTTCACGCAAGCGGGCGGAGACACGGGCCAGCTCGGTCTCGTTGCGGCGCAATTCCTCGCGCAACGCGGCTTCGCGCACTTCCGCCTCGCCGATGATCTGCAGCTTCTCGTCGCGTTCCAGCGCGATGGACTTGACCGCCTCGCGGCTGCCGGAAATCTCCACCTGCTGGCGCGCCACCTTGTCGGACAGCGCGGAGCGGGCGAGCTCCAGACGGCGTGTTTCAACCGCGTATTCCGCCCGCAACTGGTCGCGCGCCGCATGCACCTCGGCCAGCGACATCGGCGTGGTCGCCTCGACGGCGCGCCGCGTCAGCCGAACGGCCCGGCGCCAGACCGCCGGTCCGATCAGCAGCATCAGCAACCCTGCCGTGAGGGCGCCGAGGGCGAAAAACATTGCCGCGTTGATCACGTTCCAATTCCGTACTCATGCCCGTCGTAACGTCTCGACCGGCAACTCAACTGCCCCGGATAAAGTTCCGGGACCCGCAGCGGTTGACCGCACCTGAGGTGCCAGAGCATTCAGCGATCAGTGCCGGAACGCCAATCATACTGCTAACTGTTTGAAACTTTATACAGACCTATCACGAAACAAGAAAGTCTTCCGATGAGGCCCGCTCTCCGGCGCATCAATCCGATGAACTGCGGTATGGTTGTCCTTGCTAGCGTCAAGGCATTGAATTAATAAATGATTTACTATCGCGAAATGCACCCGATTTTCTGCAATCGGCCCCGAATTGAACCGTCATTTATGCCGCGGGCAGTGAATGTCACCGCCGCGCGGCATTGATGTTTAGCATGTTTAATCGGGAAATGCCCGCGCGCCAAGCGCGGGCAGTGCCGGAAACGGCCTGGGCGTTCACATGCTCGTGAGCTGTTGCACGGCTGCCTCAGAACGGGTTCCAGGTCGGCTTCCTGGTGAACTTGATGTAGCCGACGTTGATGCCCAGCCGGGCGCCGACGCCGGAGCGGATCGGGACCACGTAGATGTCGTGGTTGGAGACCACCGTCATGCCGAAGCCGCCCACCAGATAGGCGGAGCCGTTCACGCCGACGTAGCGGCGGAACATCGCGTCAACGTCCGGAAGATTGTAGACCAGCATCATGGTGCGCGCGCCGTCGCCGCCGAAATCCCAGCCGAGCGACGGGCCCTGCCAGAACACCGTGTGATTGCCGGCGTTGCGCGTGTAGAGCGTGCCTTCGCCGTAACGCGCACCCGCCACGAGGGCGCCCGATCCTTCCTCGCCGAGAATGTAGCCGTTGGGCTGGCCGTATTGCGACACCGTCCGTTCCACCAGGGCGGCCAGGCCGCCGGAGACCTTGCCGAAGAACTTGTGCCCGGCGTTGACGATCTCGTCCTGCGAGTAGGTGTTTTCTTCCGGCATCTGCGCCCGGGCCTGCTGCGGCAGCAGCAGTGCGGAGATCACCACCAGCGCCCCAAGCATCTGGACCCCGAGCAGCTGGCGTGGCATCCGGCGGGCGCCCAGCGCGCGCCGTGTGAGGGCCGCGAGGGCTGAAACGTTCGAACCCGGCTTGTTCATGCAAAGAACTCCCATGTCTCCGGCGGCGCACGCGTCCGGACGCGGATGTTGACCGCAAATCAGGTGCCGGACCATGGTGTGGTGATCATCGGTTGCGGCGACGATGATCGCCCGGCGATCCGGCGTGATGTCAGTGCCGACATGTCCCGCCAAACGCCTTATGGTTTGCCGCGCGGGAACGCCGGTGTGGATTTCGCGGCCGCCATGGCCGCGACGATGAAAGCGAATCGATGCCAAAGTCTAGACGAAATCCGGCGAGGATAGGGCGCGCGGCCGCGATGGGGATCGCGGCGCTGCTGCTGGCCATCGCCGGGCTTGCGGGGCCGGGACCTGCGCGGGCGCAGTCAGCCGCTCCGGGCCGCGCGGTGCCGGAGACCCGGGAGCCGGCGGCCCGCGGGGAGGCCGCCGCGAAATCCGGCGCGGAGAAAGCCCGCATCAGGCTGCCGACCAACACGCGGGACATTCTCGTCGATCCGATGACGGGACTGGCGCTGCTGGGATACGATCCGGTGGCCTATTTCGTGGATCGCAAGCCGCGGCTGGGCGTCCGCAAGTTCGAGCTGTTGTGGTCCGGCGTCGTCTGGCGCTTCGTCAACGAGGGCAACATGGCGGCCTTCGAGGCGGCGCCCGATGTCTATGCGCCGCAATATGGCGGCTACGATCCGCTGGCGCTGGCCTCGGGATCGATGACCCACGGCGACCCGGCGATCTGGCTGATCTACAAGCAGCGGCTGTATCTGTTCTTCGCGCCGTCCAAGCGTTTCCTGTGGCTGTCGGCGGCCGAGCAGAATCTGGCCGCCGCCGAGCGGTTCTGGAACGCGCGGGCCCGCTAGCCCGAGCGCCGGCCGGCCGGCATGCACGACATGCGTGTCTTCTGTCCCGGCCAGCGTGCCGGCTGGCGTCCCGGCTGGCGTCTTGGCAGGGCGGGCCATCTTGGCAGGGCGGGGTTGCCGGTGTAACCCTCATGGCACCGCCACGAATCAACCCGCCACGGTTGCCGAGGATTCCATGACCAAGCCATTCGATCTGTCGCCTCTCGACCTTGCTGCGCTGGTTGCCAGCCGCGTCTGCCACGACATCATCTCGCCGGTGGGCGCCATCACCAACGGGCTGGAGGTGCTTGACGAGGAAGGCAACGAGGACATGCGCGAGTTCGCCATGGACCTCATCCGCAAGAGCGCGCGGCAGGCCTCCGCCAAGCTGCAGTTCGCGCGCCTGGCGTTCGGCGCCGCCGGCTCGGTCGGCGCGGAGATCGATCTTGGCGACGCGCAGAGCGTGACGACGGGCTACATGGCCGGCGAAAAGGCCGACCTGGAGTGGGAGGTGCCCCGGCTCCTGATGGCCAAGAACCAGGTCAAGCTCTTGATGAACCTCGTGCTTATCGCCAACCAGTGCGTGCCGCGCGGCGGCACCATCAAGGTGGAGCTCGAGGAAGGCGGAGAGAAGCCGCTGTTCCGGCTGACGGCGAAGGGACTCAACGCCCGCATCCCGCCGGCGGTGCCGGACCTGCTTAACGACGAAGACGTCGAGCGTGTCGATGCCCATGCGGTGCAACCGGCTTACACCGGGTTGCTGGCGCGTGACTGCGGCGTGACTGTAACGCTGGTGAAGACCGACGAGACGGTCGTGATTTCGACCGTTCTGGGCCGATAGTTACGCGCAATTAAGGCTCTTTCCAGCTTCAATCTATCTTAACCTATTCCTCCGACACTCTCGGTCGTGGGCAGTCCGCCCACATGTCGCGTTGTGGTCATTTGAGCACGCTGCGATGCAATACTGGCCGAACAGTTGCGGGTGGGCACAGGGAATGGATGATCTACTTCGTGAGTTCCTGACCGAAACCAACGAGAGTCTCGACGTCGTCGATGTGGAACTCGTTAAATTCGAGCAGGAACCGAACAACGCGACGATCCTCAACAATATCTTCCGTCTCGTTCATACCATCAAGGGAACCTGCGGGTTCCTGGGACTGCCGCGACTGGAAGCGCTGGCCCACGCCGCCGAGACCCTGATGGGCAAATTCCGCGACGGTGCGCCGGTTACCCAGGACGCCGTGTCGCTGATCCTCGTGTCGATCGACCGGATCAAGGAAATTCTCGCCGATCTGGAACAGGCCGAAGGCGAGGAGCCCGCCGGATCCGATCAGGACCTGATCTCCCAGCTCGAGGAACTGTCCGAGAACGCCTTCAACGTGGCCGCGGATGACCCTGCCGCCGACGCACCGGCCGAGGCCGTCGCCGAACCGGCCGCCGAGCCCGAACGCGAATTGCGTCCCGGAGAGGTCTCCGAGGAGGAGCTCGAGCGCGCCTTCCGCGAAACAGCCGTCGAGATCGAACTTCCCGAACCCAAGCCGGAAGAGCCCAAGGACCAGGATATCGCCGCCGCGATCCAGGCACCCGACGGCGCGCCCGCCAAGCCGGCGGACGAAGCGCCGGCCGGCGAACGGGCTTCCGGCGACAAGAAGGCCTCGGTGTCCAACCAGTCGATCCGCGTCAACGTGGAGACGCTTGAACACCTGATGACCATGGTCTCCGAGCTGGTGCTGACCCGCAACCAGCTGCTGGAAATCGTCCGCAGGCACGAAGATTCCGAGTTCAAGGTGCCGCTGCAGCGCCTGTCCAACGTGACGGCCGAGCTGCAGGAAGGCGTCATGAAGACGCGTATGCAGCCGATCGGCAACGCCTGGCAGAAGCTGCCGCGCGTGGTGCGCGATCTGGCGCAGGAACTCGACAAGGATATTGATCTGGTAATGGTCGGCGCCGAAACGGAGCTTGACCGCCAGGTTCTCGAGCTGATCAAGGATCCGCTCACCCACATGGTCCGCAACTCCGCCGACCATGGCCTCGAGACGACCGAGGGCCGGATTGCCGCCGGCAAGCCGGAAAAGGGCACCGTGACCCTGTCCGCCTTCCATGAAGGCGGACACATCATCATCGAGATCAAGGATGATGGTAAGGGGCTCGACGTCGATGCGATCAAGCGCAAGGCGATCAGCAGCGGCCTGCATACCGAGGCCGAACTGGAGAAGATGACCGACGCGCAGATCCATCGGATGATCTTCGCCGCCGGCTTCTCCACCGCTGCCAAGGTGACCAGTGTTTCCGGCCGCGGCGTCGGCATGGACGTGGTGCGCAACAATATCGAGATGATCGGTGGTTCGGTCGATCTGAAGTCGGTGCAGGGCAAGGGCACCACCTTCATGATCAAGATCCCGCTGACGCTGGCGATCGTCTCGACGCTGATCGTCGAAAGCTCGGGCGACCGCTTCGCCATTCCGCAGCTGTCGGTGGTGGAACTCGTCCGTGTCCAGAACAACTCCGAGCACCGGATCGAACGCATCAAGGACACCCCCGTGCTGCGTCTGCGCGACAAGCTGCTGCCGCTGCTGCACCTGTCGCACCTGCTGGGACTGGAAAGCGCGCAGGAGGTCGACGAGAGCCTGGATCACGACAATGGCTTCATCGTCGTCATGCAGGTGGGCAACCAGACCTTCGGCGTCGTCGTCGACGGCGTGTTCCACACCGAGGAAATCGTCGTCAAGCCGATGTCCACGATGTTGCGCAACATCGCCATGTTCTCCGGCAACACCATTCTGGGCGACGGCTCGGTGATCATGATCATCGATCCCAACGGTGTCGCCAGCGCCATGGCCAGCCATGCCTCCTCCGCGCTGCTCGAGGAGAGCGACGAGGAAGCGGCCGCGGCCGAAAAGCGCCGGGTCATCAACAACCGCGACATGACCTCCATGCTGCTGTTCCGGGCGGGGTCCGCGGAGCCGAAGGCGGTGCCGCTGTCGCTGGTCACGCGCCTCGAAGAATTCGATATCAACGACATCGAACGCTCCAACGGACGCGACCTCGTGCAGTATCGGGGCGCGCTGATGCCGCTGGTCTACATCAACGCCGGTTCCACGCACCGCACCGAAGGCACCCAGCCGATGCTGGTGTTCTCCGACAGCGGCCGCTCGATGGGCCTGGTGGTCGACGAGATCGTCGACATCGTGGAAAGCGAGCTCGACATCGAGGTGGGTTCCGACAGCCCGGGCGTTCTCGGCTCGGCGGTCATCAAGGAGAAGGCCACCGAGATCATCGATCTGGGGCACTACCTGCCGCAGGCGTTCGAGGACTGGTTCATCCGCAAGGAGATGGCCGAGGACGCGCTCACCAAGAAGCTGCTGTTCGTTGATGACTCGGCGTTCTTCCGCAACATGCTGACGCCGGTTCTCAAGGCGGCGGGCTACGACGTGACCGTGTGCGACAGCGCGCGTGCCGCCGTGGATCTGCTGCAGCACGGCCGCAAGTTCGATGTGGTGGTCAGCGATATCGAGATGCCGGACGTCAACGGCTTCGAATTCTGCGAAGCCCTGCGTCGCGACCCGCGCTATCGCGAGATGCCCATTCTCGCCCTGTCGTCGCTGGTCACCGCGGCGTCGATCGAGCGCGGACGCCAGGCCGGCTTTGATGACTATGTCGCCAAGTTCGATCGGCCCGGTCTGATCGCGGCGCTCAAGGATGCGTTTTCGAACGAAGTTAGGATTGCGGCATGAGTGGAACAGACAGGCTCAACCTCAACGATGACGATGTCGCTACCGGGATGACGCAGTATGTGACCGTTGTCATCGGCGGCCAGCTCTTCGGTCTGCCGATCAACCAGGTGCACGACGTGTTCGCGCCCGAGAGCGTCACCAAGGTGCCGCTGTCGCCGCCGGAAGTCGCAGGCGTTCTCAACCTGCGCGGCCGCATCGTCACGGCGATCGCCATGCGCCGCCGCCTGCATCTGGAGCCGCTCGACAGCGACCAGACGATGATGGCGGTGGGCATCGAGTACAAGGGGGAATCCTACGGCCTCGTGATCGACTCCGTGGGCGAGGTGCTCAACCTGCCGGAGAGCTCGCGCGAGCCCAACCCGACGAACCTCGATCAGCGCTGGGCCGAGATTTCCGCCGGCGTTCATCGCCTCGATGGCCAGCTGATGGTCATTCTCGATGTCGCCCGCCTGCTCGGCGCTATGATGAGCGAGCCCCTGGCGGCTTAAAATCTGATCCCGGCATCGGCCGGGATCCAGGAGTTGTGCGATGAAAACGTGTTTGGTGGTCGACGATTCAAGCGTCATCCGAAAAGTGGCGCGCCGAATTCTCGAAGATCTGGAATTCACTATTTCGGAAGCCGAAGACGGCAAGGAAGCCCTCGACATCTGCCGCGGCGCCATGCCCGACGCGATCCTGCTGGACTGGAACATGCCGGTCATGGACGGGATGGAATTCCTCACCACCCTGCGCCAGGAAGACGGCGGCGACAAACCGACCGTCGTCTTCTGCACGACGGAAAATGATGTCGCCCACATCGCCAAGGCCATTCGCGCTGGCGCGAACGAATACATCATGAAGCCCTTCGACCGAGAGATCGTCGAGGCGAAGTTCCAAGAAGTCGGCCTGCTTTAACGATAACAAACACGATCGGGCACATCATGACAATCGCTTCCCAGCCGGCTTCTCGCGGAGCCGCAACGGTGACTGATCCCGTCCGCGTAATGGTCGTTGATGACTCCGTCGTCATCCGCGGCCTCATCGGACGCTGGATCGATGCCGATCCGGCGCTTGCCGTGGTGGCCACCCATCGCAACGGTCAGCTTGCGGTCGATGACATCGAACGCAGCAATCCCGACGTGGTGGTGCTCGATATCGAGATGCCGGTCATGGACGGCATGACGGCGCTGCCGCTGATGCTCGCCAAGAAGCGCGACCTGGTGGTGGTCATGGCATCGACGCTGACCCGCCGCAACGCCGAGATCAGCCTCAAGGCCCTGTCGCTGGGCGCGCAGGAATACGTCCCGAAACCCGAATCCTCCGCCAGTGTCACGACGTCGGTCGATTTCCGCCGTGATCTCATCGGCAAGGTCAAGTCGCTGGGCATGCGCAAGCGCGACCGCGCCGCAGGCGTGCGCCGTCCGATGCGCGCGGAAACCGCCGCGGGTTCCTCCGCAAAACCGGCAGTGGCGCGCATCGCACCGCGTCCCGCGGGCCATTCATCCACGTTCACGCTGCGGCCCTATGCCTCGGTGAAGCCGCGGGTGCTGACCATCGGCAGCTCGACCGGCGGCCCGCAGGCGCTGCAGGCGCTGTTTCGCGACATCGGTTCGAGCCTGCACGAGGTACCCGTGCTGGTGACCCAGCATATGCCGCCGACCTTCACGGCCATCCTGGCCGAGCACATCTCCAAGGCGGCCATGTGCCCGGCCGCGGAAGCCACCGACGGCGTGTCGCTGAAGCCCGGTCATATCTACGTGGCGCCCGGCGGCAAGCACATGGTCGTCGAGAAGACGGCCGCCGGCGTCATCGCCAGGCTGAACGATGATCCGCCGGTCAACTTCTGCAAGCCCGCGGTCGATCCGTTGTTCGAAAGCGTCGCCAAGGCCTACGGTCCGGCGACGCTTGCGCTTGTGCTGACCGGCATGGGGTCCGACGGCGCCAATGGCGCGCGCGTGATCGCCGCAGGCGGCGGCAGCATCATCGCGCAGGACGAGAAGTCCAGCGTCGTCTGGGGCATGCCGGGAGCCGCTGCGCACACCGGCCAGTGTTCCGACGTGCTGCCGCTCGACGAAATCGGACCGAAGGTCACGCGTCTGCTGGGAGGTCGGCGTTGACGCCCACGGAGTTCGAATTTCTCAAGGGGTTCCTGAAGACGCGCTCGGGGCTCGTGCTCAGCGGCGAGAAGCAGTATCTCGTCGAGAGCCGGCTGATGCCGGTCGCGCGCAGGACCGGCCTGGAGTCGCTCAGCGCGCTGATTCAGAAGCTCAAGTCGGGAACGGCGGGGCCGCTGGAGGTGGATGTCGTCGAGGCGATGACGACGAATGAATCGTTCTTCTTCCGCGACAAGACGCCCTTCGACAACTTCACAAACGTGATGCTGCCGGCGTTGCTCGAGAAGCGGGCGATGAAAAAACGGCTGCGCATCTGGTGCGCCGCTGCCTCGACGGGGCAGGAACCCTATTCGCTGGCCATGTGCCTGAAGGAAGCCGCCGCCTCGATGCCGGGATGGCGGTTCGAGATCCTCGGCACGGACCTGTCGACCGAGGTGCTGGAGAAGGCCAAGACCGGGATCTACAGCCAGTTCGAGGTGCAGCGCGGGCTGCCGATCCAGCTGCTGCTGAAATATTTCACCCAGTCCGGCGACGTCTGGCAGGTGAACCCGGAGATCCGCGCCATGGTGCAATGGCGCAAGCTCAACCTGCTGGAGAATTTTTCCACGCTGGGCGAGTTCGACGTCATCTTCTGCCGCAACGTGCTGATCTATTTCGACCAGGCGGCGAAGTCCGATGTGCTGGCCCGGACCGCGAAAATCCTGCCGGCGGACGGCTACCTGGCGCTGGGCGCCGCGGAGACCGTGGTCGGGCTGTCCGACCAGTTCCAGCCGGTGCCGAGCCTGCGCGGGCTGTATCAGCTGCGCCAGGACGCGGAGCGTGCGGCCCCGGGCGCAGGCATGCTGAAGACCGCCTCCGGCGGCGGGGTGATGCGCTTTCCGCGCTGAGCAATGACAATCCGACAGTTTTCGGGGGAGCGCGGCGGACCGCAACGCTCCCCTTTTTCTTGCGCCCATGCCGCGCCACGAGGGCGTGGTGTGTTCTGACGGCGCCCGAGGCGCGTCGTGTCGGTGGCGAAACGGTCCGGCGGGCGCGCAGCGGCGGTTTCCGCGCCGCCGCCGTACGTCCGGCGCACAGAAAAAGGGCCCATGCCTGCGACGGCATGAGCCCTTTTTTGACCGGCAGTTCCGGATCCTGAGCCGCGTCCTAGAGGATGACCGGTGGTCATCGGCAGGGCGGAGCGCAGGTGGGTACTCCTGAAAGACCGACGATCTTACGAAGCGACCTTTTCCTCTTCGGGTTCGCGCAGCACGTAGCCGCGGCCCCAGACGGTCTCGATGTAGTTCTTGCCCGCTGTCGCGGCCGCCAGCTTCTTGCGCAGCTTGCAGATGAACACGTCGATGATCTTCAGTTCCGGCTCGTCCATGCCGCCGTAGAGATGGTTGAGGAACATCTCCTTGGTGAGCGTCGTGCCCTTGCGCAAGGACAGCAGCTCCAGCATCTGGTATTCCTTGCCCGTCAGATGCACGCGCTGGCTGCTCACCTCGACCGTTTTGGTGTCGAGATTAACCGTCAGGTCGCCGGTCGTGATGACCGACTGGGCGTGGCCCTTGGAGCGCCGCACGATCGCGTGGATGCGGGCGACCAACTCGTCCTTGTGGAACGGCTTGGTCATGTAGTCGTCGGCGCCGAAGCCGAGCCCGCGCACCTTGTCCTCGATACCGGCCAGGCCGGAGAGGATGAGGATCGGCGTCTTGACCTTCGAGACCCGCAAGGTGCGCAGCACCTCGTATCCCGAAACATCCGGAAGGTTCAGATCCAGCAAGATGATGTCGTAATCATACAGCTTGCCGAGGTCGATGCCTTCTTCGCCAAGGTCCGTCGTATAAACGTTAAAGTTCTCGGACTTGAGCATCAGTTCAATGCTCTGCGCCGTGGCGCTATCGTCCTCTATCAGCAGTACCCGCATGCCAATTTCCTCGTCTTGCCTATTCTGGGCAAATCGCACCTCAGTAAGGTCAGCGATCGCGGCGAATGACTGCTGTTAACCGCGCATCGAACTTCCGACACAATGGTTAACAAAAACTGATTCATCACCGCAAGCAATTTAAGGTCGAGTCTGTGGGTTTTCGCCGAATTAGTTGAAATCCCCGATAAAAACCGAGTTTCGGTTGGTCAGAAATAACATGAGCGTTCCGACGTAAGTTACCTGATTGACTCATACCTTCGATTGCATTGACCCGTAAGGCTCGTGTTCCACCATAGCCTCGGGAATATGATTAACCAGATGTGTAAACGATCGGTTACCATCGGCGAAATGATTAACGGGATGGCGGAATTGCGCAGCTTAATTAACGAAATCGAATCACTGGACCCCGTGGAAATCTACGGGCGGGTCGTCGGCGTGCAGGGATTGCTCGTCGAAGTGGCCGGTCCGGTGCATGAGATGAGCGTCGGCGCGCGCCTGTCCATCGAGAGCGACGGATCGCTCGACAACGTGCTGGCCGAGGTCGTGGGCTTCCGTGACGAACGCGCGCTGTGCCTGCCGTTTTCCGGCATGGAAGGGGTGCGCATGGGCTGCCGGGCGGTGCTCGCCGAGCGCGACAGCTCCGTGCGGCCGTCCCGGACCTGGCTCGGGCGGGTCATCAACGCCATGGGCGAACCGATCGATGGCAAGGGCGATCTGCCGCGCGGGCTGGAGGCGCAGCCGCTGCGCCGCAAGCCTCCGGCGCCGGGCGAGCGGATGCGGGTGGGCGGACCGATCGATCTCGGCGTGCGCGCGCTCAACACCTTCGCCACCTGCTGCCAGGGCCAGCGGATGGGCATCTTCGCGGGCTCCGGCGTCGGCAAGTCGGTGCTGCTGTCGATGCTGGCGCGCAACACGTCCGCGGATGTGGCGGTGATCGGCCTGATCGGCGAGCGCGGCCGCGAGGTTCAGGAATTCATCCAGGACGACCTGGGCGAAGAGGGGCTTGCGCGGGCGGTGGTGATTGTCGCGACGTCGGACGAGAGCGCGCTGATGCGGCGTCAGGCGGCCTATCTGACCCTGGCGGTATCGGAATTCTTCCGCGACGAGGGCTCCAGCGTCCTGTGCATGATGGATTCCGTCACGCGCTTCGCCATGGCGCAGCGCGAAATCGGTCTGGCGGCCGGCGAGCCGCCGACCTCGAAGGGTTACACGCCCACGGTGTTCACGGAGCTGCCGCGGCTGCTGGAGCGCGCGGGGCCCGGTCCCGCCGGCAGCGGAACGATCTCGGCATTGTTCACGGTGCTGGTGGAAGGCGACAATCACAACGAGCCCGTGGCGGACGCCGTGCGCGGTATCCTCGATGGCCACATCGTGATGGAACGGGCGATCGCGGAACGCGGCCGCTACCCGGCCATTAATGTTTTGAAATCAGTTTCGCGTACGATGCCTGGCTGTGTACCGGAACACGCCCGGGAGCTGATTCTCCATGCCCGCCGGCTGATGGCCGCCTATGCGGACATGGAGGAACTGATAAGGCTGGGCGCGTACCGCGGCGGATCCGATCCGCTCGTCGACACTGCGATCGCCAGGCACGATGCGCTGGAAGCCTTCCTGAATCAGGGAAAAGCCGAGGCCACCAGCATCGAAGAAGGTTATTTGCAGCTTGCCAACCTTTTGGAAATGACTCTGGAGTAGCCTGGATCAGGTCAGGGGGAGTATTGAGTAATGAAGTCCCGTGAGAGCCTCATTCGCCTGAAGCGGTTTCAGGTTGACGACAAGCGGCGCCAGTTGGCGCAGATTGAAACGATGATCGCCGAATTCGACCGCATGGCGGGCGAACTCGACGCGCAGATCGCATCCGAGCAGGAGCGCGTCGGCATCGACGACGTGAGCCATTTCGCCTACCCGACGTTCGCCAAGGCGGCGCTGCAGCGGCGTGACAACCTCAAGGCCTCGGCCGAGGAACTGCACGGCCAGCAGGAACGTGCCCAGGACGAGCTGGCGGAAGCCGTCGAGGAGCTCAAGAAGATCGAGCTGCTCGAGGAGCGCGACCAGGAGCGTGAGCGCGAAGCCATGGATCTGGCCGAGCAGGACGAACTGGACGAGATCGCCGGCCGCAATCATGCCTTCGGCCGGTAAGCCGTCCGCGCGCGGCCACGCGCGCCGTGCGGTCACGGATTGATCGATCACGCGATGCGCGGGCCCGGGGTCCGCAGCCGATGACCCGCATCACCGGCAATCTTCCCGTTTCGCCTCGTCAGCACAGGTTTCGCCGTGCCGTCTCCGCAAGCAGCGCGTCCACCCGCTGCGAGACGGATGCATCGGCCAACCGACCGGGCGACCCGCGTCGGCAGGCGCGACGCTGTCGCGTGGCCTCCCGCGATCATGATCGCCGCGTTTACAATCGCCGCGTTCACAATCGATGGGCGGCGAGCCGTTCGTAGTGCGGCCGGGCGGCCTCCGCGATCGGCTTCAGCGCATCGTCGAGATCCTCGAACGCCACCGGATCGCGCGGCGGCGCGAAGGCCGTTGACGCCTCCACCGCGTGGTACCAGTGCGGCGCCCAGATGCCGTCGCTGTCCCTGCGGCCGGCCGGCCAGGCCAGCATCGCCGGATCGAACGCGATGCCGAGTGCCGCGCACAGCCGCGTCAGCACGCCTTGCGGATCCGTCAGCACGTCGTTCGACGCCACCACCGGCGGCGCCTTGCCGAGCCTGTCGGAGACGCGGTCGAATATCTCCGACTGCTGCACGAAGCCGATACCGTCGAGCGATACTTCCGTACGCTTGACCGCGTAGGAGGCCAGCACGCTTTCCGGCTCGCGGATCAGGAAGGCGTGCCGGATTTCCGGATGGTCCATCCAGTCGCGGCCGATGGCGCCGATCATGTGCTGGGTCATGTGCTTCTGGTAGAAGATCTCGCCTCCGTTGGGTACTGGCCCGGTCGCGGCGGAGGCCACGGCGCGCCAGTCGCTCTCGTGATGGGCGAGAATGGCGTCTCCCATGGGATGAACGATGCCGGTCAGCTTCAGGTAGGCGGCATAGAAGGGCTCGTCCCACACGGCGGTATCGGCGCGGTTCTCGAAGGCGCGCATCATCGCGGTGGAGATGTTGCGCGGCCCCGACCACATGGCGATGCGCACGGTCACGGAAGGGCTCCGCCGGTCAGGGTCTTGAAACAGTCGTCGTCGCTGCTCGTCATCGTCGGGGCTGGCCTCGGCTGAACATCACGGAGCGACCTTTCCACGCGTCCGGCCCGTTGGCAATCGCGTCGCGGCGCGGGCGTTTCGAGTGGGGAACGCAGCGGGAAAAGGCCGGCGGCGCGATCTTGGAGCCGGTTCGGCACGATCATCGATGCCGCGCGCCGAGGGCTGCTAATGAAATGGTAACCAAGGTTGGATCCGCCCAGTAGACGATTGGTGGATATTAGACGTTGTTTCATACGTTCGTGATGTTCTGGAAGTCTTGGATGCAGACAGTCCGGAACGTCGCAGATGGTCAAAAAAGGTATGGTCGAGATACTTCGCGGGATCGTGCGGATGCAGGTGGCGATCTTCGCCATCGCCTTCTTCGCGATCTCCGGCGTGACGACGTTTTCGCTGGTTCAGCGGTATCGGCTCACCGAGGCGCACGACCGGGCGCTGGTAAGCGCGCACCTTGACGACGCGGCCACCAATTTGCGCAAGGTCGCGACGGATTTCGGAATCTGGGACAAGGCGGTTGAGATGGTCGCGCAGCGCGACCTCGAGACCATGGATCGCGAGCTGACGGGCTATCTGTTCAACGTTCACGATCTTGATCTGGCACTGGTCATCGATACCGCGGGACACCGATTGGGCGTAGCCGAACGTGCGGATTATTCCGGCGCCGATCTCGAGGAGCGTCTCACGATGGAGATCGCGCGGCTGCTCGCGCACCGCAATGATCGCGTGGCGGGACAGAAGAATGCCGGTGGCGCGGCGGTCTGGGTGATGCTGGGCGATACGCCGCATCTGGTCGCGCTCTCGCCGATCTATACGGCCGCGCAATTCGAGACCCGGACCCTGCCCGCGAGGTTGCCTTGGCTGGTGCTGGCCAGGGCACTCGACGCGTCCTATCTCAACGAAATTGCCGAACGCTATTCGCTGCAGGATGCGGCGGTGACGGCGGCGGGCGCGGGCGGGTTCAACAACGCCTTTCCGTTGCGCATGAACGACGGCACGATTCCCGTACAGATCGCCTGGAACAGCCGGCCGATCGGCGTGATATTCGTGCTGGTCGCGGTGCCGCTCATGCTGGCCAGCACGCTGCTGCTGGTCGCATTCAGCTGGCGTGTCATCCGGCGCACGCAGGCCATGGGCCATTCCATGGACAGCCTGCATCGCGAGACGCAGAGGGAGCGGGGGCGGCTGCGCTCGATGTTCGACAGTGCGCACGATTTCCTGTTGGTCCACGACGCAGCGCAGGTGATCGTCGACTGCAACAATCGTCTGTGCGAGCAACTGGGCTATTCCCGCGCGGCGCTGATCGGCCGGCCGGTCGACATGGTTGTCGCGGAGTATCCCGCGGACAGCGAGGCAACGGCCGATACGGTGGGGGCATTGCGTGCCGCGTCGGGCGCCGAGATCCCCGTGGAAATCAACGTCGGGCGGTTTGGCGACGCGGACGAGCGCATGTTTCTCATCTCGGCGCGCGATATTTCCACGCGGCTAGAGGCGGAAAAGACGATCTGGCACCAGGCGCATTTCGATGCGCTCACGGACCTGCCCAATCGCATCCTGTTCTGCTCCGAATTTTCCGCCGCCCTGGCCGAGGGAAAGGGCGGCAAGATTGCCTGTGCGCTGCTTTTCGTCGATCTTGACGGGTTCAAGGCCGTCAACGACACGCACGGGCATGAGGCGGGCGATGCCCTGCTTCGTGCGGTGGCCGACCGGTTCCGCGCCCACCTGCGCCGGACTGACGTGGTGGCGCGGCTCGGCGGCGACGAATTCGGACTGGTGCTGCGCAATATCCGCAGCGTCGAAGACGGGACGCGCATCGCTGCCGGTCTCGTCGACAGGCTGGCGCGGCCCTATGACCTTGAACAGGCCCGGGTGAAGATCTCCGCCAGCATCGGCATTGCGTTTGCTCCCGACGACGGGCGGACAACGGGGGCGCTGTTGAGCGCCGCGGACATGGCGATGTATGACGTCAAGCGTGCCGGTGGCGGGGCCTGGCGGCTGGCCGGCAGCATCGATGCCGCGGGTGCGGCGCCGGTGCGCAAGCACGCGACACGGCGCGCGATGCGCGGCTAGGCCGGGTTGCCGCGGTGCGGGCGGTGTGGGACAACGGCGAGGCCGTGTCACGCGGCCGCCCGTTCACAGCCAGGGTCGCCCATGCGCCTGTTTCTTTCCCTGCTCCTGCCGCTTGCGTCGTTCTCGTTTGCGCTGGGCCTCACCCTGCCGCTGATGCGCTTCGAGACGCTGTACTTCTTCGAGGAGACGCCGTCGCTTACGGACATCGTGCTGGAGCTGTGGCGCGGCGGGGACGCGGCGCTCGGCGGTCTCGTCGGCGGCTTTTCCATCGTGCTGCCGGCGGTAAAATTGCTGCTTCTGCATCTGGTGGCGTTTGGCGGCGGACGGGGCCGCTCGCTGACGCTATTAAGCGCGGTGAGCAAATGGTCGATGATGGACGTGATGCTGGTGGCGCTGGTGATCTTCGCCGCCAAGACCAGCGGCTTTGCAACCGCGGCGACGCAGCCGGGCATCTGGTTCTATGCCTTCGCGACGCTGGGCAGCGCTGTCGCCGCGCTGATCTGCAGCCGACGCTGATTGTTCGCGTTCGGTGATGAATTTCTGTCGGTGCCGCCTTTTTCGGCAGAATTGGCGTCGCGCGCGCAAAATTCGCGCGGCGGCTTCCGCAATTAATATTTGACTATTTGGTCAAAAAATACCGAAACTGACGGTGCAGTTCCTCCGCGCAACGAGGGGAACGCCCGAAAACGATCGCCAACACCTTTCGGAGGTTTCCATGACCGAAGCCAAGGCCGGTCCGGACATTGCGCCCGGCCGTCTGTCCGCGGACTCCTATTTGAGGAACTTCGAGGACCTGCATCCGCCGCTGCACGCGCATGAAGCCGTGGTCGAGGCCGACCGCTGCTATTTCTGCTTCGATGCGCCGTGCACCATCGCCTGTCCGACATCGATCGACATCCCGATGTTCATCCGCCAGATCTCCACCGGCAACCCGGTGGGCTCGGCGAAGACCATCTTCGAGCAGAACATCCTGGGCGGCATGTGCGCCCGCGTCTGCCCGACCGAAACCCTGTGCGAACAGGCCTGCGTGCGCATGGAGGCCGAGGGTAAGCCGGTGAAG
>JBFHII010000003.1:0-19955 GCA_041596535.1 Breoghania sp.
CCGATGCCGCAGACCCGCGAGCACATCCTGCTGGCGCGTCAGGTCGGCGTGCCGGCTCTGGTGGTGTTCCTCAACAAGGTCGACCAGGTCGACGGCGAGGAGCTGCTTGAGCTGGTCGAGATGGAAGTGCGCGAGCTGCTGTCCTCCTACGACTTCCCGGGCGACGACATTCCGATCGTGGCCGGCTCCGCGCTGGCGGCCGTCGAGAACCGCAACCCGGAAATCGGCCGCGACAAGGTGCGCGAGCTGATGGACCAGGTCGACGCCTACATCCCGACGCCGGAGCGTCCGATCGACCAGCCGTTCCTGATGCCGATCGAGGACGTGTTCTCGATCTCCGGCCGCGGCACGGTTGTGACCGGCCGCGTGGAGCGCGGTGTGGTGAAGGTGGGCGAGGAAATCGAGATCGTCGGTATCCGCGACACCAAGAAGACGACCTGCACGGGCGTCGAGATGTTCCGCAAGCTGCTCGATCAGGGCCAGGCTGGCGACAACATCGGTGCCCTGCTGCGCGGCATCGGCCGTGAGGACGTGGAGCGCGGCCAGGTGCTGTGCAAGCCGGGTTCGGTGAACCCGCACACCAAGTTCAAGGCCGAGGCCTACATTCTGACGAAGGAAGAGGGTGGCCGTCACACGCCGTTCTTTACCAACTATCGACCGCAGTTCTACTTCCGCACGACCGACGTGACGGGTGTTGTGGATCTGCCGGAAGGCACTGAGATGGTGATGCCGGGCGACAATGTCGCCGTGGTGGTCACGCTGATCGTGCCGATCGCAATGGAAGAGGGCCTGCGCTTCGCCATCCGCGAAGGCGGCCGTACGGTCGGCGCCGGCGTCGTCGCTTCCATCATCGAGTAAAGTGAGTGCCTTTGCCGCGGGGCTTGCCCCGCGGCCTGGGACTCTGAAGGACCAAAGCAATGAACGGTCAGAATATCCGGATCCGCCTGAAGGCGTTTGATCACCGTATCCTGGATGCCTCGACCCGCGAAATCGTCAACACGGCGAAGCGGACGGGTGCTCAGGTACGTGGACCGGTGCCGCTGCCGACGCGGATTGAAAAATATACCGTGTTGCGCGGCCCGCATATTGACAAGAAGAGCCGTGACCAGTTTGAGATGCGCACACACAAGCGCCTTTTGGACATCGTTGATCCGACCCCGCAGACGGTTGATGCTTTGATGAAGCTCGACCTGGCGGCCGGTGTCGACGTCGAAATCAAGCTCTAGGGCGGAAGAACCGAGGAACACGCTGATGCGTTCTGGACTGATCGCTCAGAAAGTGGGTATGACCCGGATCTACAATGATCTGGGAGAGCACGTGCCGGTGACGGTTCTCAAGCTTGAGAACTGTCAGGTCGTTGCCCACCGGACTGAAGACAAGAATGGCTACACCGCGCTGCAACTCGGCGCCGGTCTGGCCAAGGTGAAAAACACGCCGCGTCCGATGCGGGGCCACTTCGCGATTGCGAAGGTGGAGCCGAAGCGGAAGCTGGCCGAGTTCCGGGTCTCCCCGGACAACGTGATCGACGTCGGCGCCGAGCTGACCGCGGATCACTTTGTGGCCGGTCAGTTCGTGGACGTGACGGGAACGTCGATTGGTAAGGGCTTTGCCGGTGCCATGAAGCGTCACAACTTCGGCGGCGGTCGCGCCTCGCATGGTGTGTCGATTTCGCACCGTGCGCACGGCTCGACGGGTCAGTGCCAGGATCCGGGCAAGGTCTTCAAAGGCAAGAAGATGGCCGGACACATGGGCGACGCCCGCGTGACCACGCAGAATCTGAAGATCGTGCGTACCGATGCCGATCGCGGCCTGATCATGGTGCAGGGTGCAGTGCCCGGCTCCAAGGGCGGCTGGATCATCATCAAGGACGCTGTGAAGCGGGCGCTTCCCGACGGTGTTCCGATGCCGGGTGCGTATCGCACGGCAGAGGCGCCGGCTCAGGCAGCCGACGCGGGCAAGGAGAGCGAGTGATGGAACTCCAGGTCAAGACGCTGGACGGCGGCGCGGCCGGTTCGATCACGGTTTCGGACGAGATCTTCGGTCTCGATCCGCGGGCTGATCTGATCCATCGCGTTGTTCGCTGGCAGCTTGCCGCCCGTCAGGGTGGCAACCACAAGACGAAGCGGCGCGCTGAAATCGCCGCTACGGGCAAGAAATTCGTTCGCCAGAAGGGCTCCGGTGGAGCGCGTCACGGCGATCGCAAGGTTCCGCAGTTCCGCGGCGGCGGCAAGGCTTTCGGGCCCCTGGTCCGCAGCCATGCGCACGATCTTCCCAAGAAGGTCCGCGCGCTCGGTCTGCGCCATGCACTGTCGTCCAAGGTCAAGTCGTCCAGCATCGTCATCATCGACGAGGCGAAGGCGGGTGAGCCGAAGACCAAGGCGCTGAAGGCACAGTTCGGCAAGCTCGGCCTGGCCAATGCTCTGGTCATCGACGGTGCGGAACTGGACAAAAACTTCGGCCTTGCCGCTCGCAACATCGTCAATGTCGACGTGCTGCCCATCCAGGGCATCAACGTCTATGACATCCTGCGCCGCGAGACGCTGGTTCTGACGAAGGCGGCGGTCAGTGCTCTGGAGGAGCGGTTCAAATGACGGACCTCAAGCACTACGACACAATCGTCAGCCCGGTGATCACCGAAAAGGCGACCCTGGCGTCCGAGGAAAGCAAGGTTGTTTTCAACGTGGCGTCCAAGGCGACCAAGCCGGAGATCAAGGCCGCTGTCGAGGCGCTGTTCAGCGTCAAGGTGAAAGCTGTGAACACGCTGGTCCGCAAGGGCAAGACGAAGCGGTTCAAGGGTATCGCCGGTAAGCAGTCCGACTTCAAGCGCGCGATCGTGACGCTGGAAGAAGGGCAATTCATCGACGTGACGACGGGTCTCTGAGGGGAAGAAGGACAAAATGGCACTTAAAACCTTCAAACCGACCTCTCCGGGACAGCGTCAGCTGGTCATCGTCGACCGGTCCGACCTTTGGAAGGGCAAGCCGGTCAAGACGCTGACCGAAGGCCTGACGAAGTCCGGTGGTCGTAACAACCGCGGTCGCAACACCTCGCCCAACAAGGGTGGCGGTCACAAGCGCACCTACCGTGTGGTCGACTTCAAGCGGCGCAAGTTCGATGTGCCGGCGACGGTCGAACGCCTCGAGTACGATCCGAACCGGACCGCATTCATCGCGCTCGTGCGTTACGAAGACGGCGAACTGGCCTACATCCTGGCACCGCAGCGGCTTGCCGCGGGCGATGTGGTTGTGGCCGGCAAGCAGGTCGACGTGAAGCCGGGCAATGCCATGGAACTGGCTTCCATCCCGGTGGGCACGATCGTGCACAACATCGAGATGAAGCCGGGCAAGGGCGGCCAGATCGCTCGCTCCGCCGGTGCCTTCGCGCAGATCGTCGGCCGTGACCAGGGGTACACCGTGGTTCGTCTGAAGTCTGGCGAGCAGCGCCGGATCCTGGGAACCTGCATGGCGTCCATCGGCGCGGTGTCCAACCCGGACCACGGCAACATCAACTTGAGCAAGGCGGGCCGTTCCCGCTGGCTCGGCAAGCGCCCGCATGTTCGCGGCGTGGCTATGAACCCGGTCGATCACCCCCAGGGTGGTGGTGAGGGACGTACGTCCGGCGGCCGTCATCCGGTTACGCCTTGGGGCAAGCCCACCAAGGGCAAGCGCACCCGTTCCAACAAGTCGACCGATAAATTCATCGTTCGCAGCCGCCACGCGCGGAAGAAGTAAGAGGGACTGACCGTGACACGTTCCGTCTGGAAGGGTCCGTTTATTGACGGCTACCTCCTTAAAAAGGTCGAGAAGGTTCGCGCCTCCGGCCGCAATGAGGTCATCAAGACCTGGAGCCGGCGTTCGACGATCCTGCCCCAGTTCGTGGGTGTGACCTTCGGTGTCTACAATGGCCAGAAGCACGTCCCGGTGTCGATTTCCGAGGACATGGTCGGCCACAAGCTCGGCGAATTCTCTCCCTCGCGGACCTATTACGGTCATGCGGCGGATAAGAAGGCCAAGAGGAGATAACGATGGGCAAGCCGAAGCGCGAGCGCGGGCTCGCGGATAACGAGGCGAAGGCTGTCCTGCGCATGGTGCGGGTCTCTCCGCAGAAGCTGAACCTGGTTGCCGCGCAGATCCGCGGCAAGAAGGTGGCTTCGGCGCTCGCCGATCTGACCTTTTCGCGTAAGCGGATCGCTGCCGACGTCAAGAAGGCGCTGGAATCGGCGGTCGCAAACGCAGAGAACAACCACGATCTTGATGTGGACTCTCTGGTGGTCTCCGAGGCGCATGTCGGCAAGGCGGTCGTCATGAAGCGTTGGAAGGCGAGGGCGCGCGGCCGGGTCGGCAAGATCCAGAAGCCGTTCTCCAACCTGACCATCATCGTCCGTGAAGTCGAGGAGGCGGCCTGATGGGTCACAAAATCAATCCGATCGGGTTCCGGCTGGGCATCAACCGCACCTGGGATTCGCGCTGGTACGCGGACAAGGGCGAGTATGCCGTGCTGCTGCACGAAGATTATCGCATCCGCGAGTATCTGATGCAGGAACTCAAGCAGGCCGCGATCTCCAAGATCGTCATCGAGCGTCCGCACAAGAAGTGCCGCGTCACCGTGCACTCGGCTCGTCCGGGCGTGGTGATCGGCAAGAAGGGTGCGGACATCGAGAAGCTGCGCCGCAAGCTGGCCGAGATGACCAATTCGGAAGTGCACATCAACATCGTTGAAGTGCGCAAGCCGGAAATCGACGCGACGCTTGTTGCCGCTTCGATCGCTCAGCAGCTGGAGCGCCGCGTGGCGTTCCGCCGCGCCATGAAGCGTTCGGTGCAGTCGGCGATGCGTCTTGGCGCAGAAGGCATCCGCATCAACTGCGGTGGTCGTCTGGGCGGCGCGGAAATCGCGCGGACGGAGTGGTATCGCGAAGGCCGGGTGCCGCTGCACACGCTTCGTGCCGATATCGACTACGGCACCGCAACCGCGCACACCGCATATGGTACGTGCGGCATCAAGGTGTGGATCTTCAAAGGCGAGATCCTCGAGCATGATCCGATGGCGTCCGAACGCCGTTCCTCCGAGGGTCCCGACAGCGGCCGCCGCGCTCCGCGCGCTGCGTAAAGCTGTCCCGGTCGCCTGGGTATAGAAAGACGAGAGAAGACAGATGCTGCAGCCGAAGCGAACGAAGTTCCGCAAGCAGCACAAAGGGCGCATCCATGGCGTTGCCAAGGGTGGCACCGAGCTGAATTTCGGTTCCTACGGCCTGAAGGCAATGGAACCGGAGCGCGTCACAGCGCGCCAGATCGAGGCAGCCCGTCGTGCTTTGACCCGCCACATGAAACGTGCGGGTCGCGTTTGGATCCGGATTTTCCCGGACGTACCGGTTTCCTCGAAGCCGACCGAAGTGCGTATGGGTAAGGGTAAGGGTGCGCCGGACTATTGGGCAGCCCGCGTGAAGC
Organism: Breoghania sp.; assembly: GCA_041596535.1. GTDB lineage: Bacteria > Pseudomonadota > Alphaproteobacteria > Rhizobiales > Stappiaceae > Breoghania. The sequence continues at coordinate 5,445 of JBFHII010000003.1, forward strand.
CCGGCCGGATCATGTTCGAGATCGACGGTGTGGCCGAGCCGATTGCACGCGAGGCGTTCCGTCTCGCCGCGGCGAAGCTTCCGATCAAGTGCCGCTTCGTTCAGCGCCTCGGCGAATGAACGGACGGACGAGGAGTAGAAGGCCATGAAATCGACCGACGTTCGGGCGAAGACCCCCGATCAGCTCCGTGAAGAGCTGGAGAGCCTGAAGAAGGAGCAGTTCAACCTGCGCTTCCAGAAGGCAACGGGTCAGTTGGAAAACACCGCGCGTGTCCGGCAGGTTCGCCGCGACATTGCACGGGTCGAGACCATCCAGCGCGAAAAGCGCGCTGCGGACAGCGCATAGGAGGCGAAGATGCCGAAACGCGTGCTTCAGGGCATCGTCGTCAGCGACCAGAACGACAAGACGGTTGTGGTGAAAGTGGAACGCCGCTTCACCCACCCGTTGTTGAAGAAGACCGTGCGTCGTACGAAGAAGTACAAGGCGCACGACCAGGATAATTCCTGCAAGGTCGGCGAGACCATCCTCATCGAGGAATGCGCGCCGATCTCGAAAAACAAGCGTTGGATCGTTGTCGAATCCTCGACGACGAACTGAGACATTTGAGCATCCGGTCCGATAGTGGGCCGAAAGAAGAACAAGGCGGCCAGTCATGATTCAGATGCAAACAAACCTGGACGTGGCGGATAATTCCGGCGCGCGTCGCGTTATGTGCATCAAGGTCCTTGGCGGCTCGAAGCGCAAGTATGCTGGCGTCGGCGACATCATCGTCGTCAGCATCAAGGAAGCCATTCCTCGCGGTCGCGTGAAGAAGGGCGACGTGATGAAGGCGGTTGTGGTCCGTACGGCGAAGGATATTCGCCGGGCAGACGGCAGCGTCATCCGCTTCGACCGCAATGCGGCAGTGCTGATCAACAATAACAAAGAGCCGATCGGCACCCGTATCTTTGGTCCGGTCCCGCGCGAACTGCGGGCGAAAAACCACATGAAGATTATCTCGCTTGCACCGGAGGTGCTCTAAAATGGCCGCAAAAATCAAAAAGGGCGACACAGTCGTCGTGCTTGCCGGCCGTGACAAGGGCAAGTCCGGCGAAGTGATCAAGGTGATCCCCGAGAGTGGACGTGTGCTCGTGCGTGGCGTGAATGTGGTCAAACGCCACACGCGCCAGACCCAGCAGACGGAAGCGGGCATCATCTCCAAGGAACTGTCGATCGACGTGTCCAACGTAGCGATTGCCGATCCGAAGGACGGCAAGGCGACTCGCGTCGGGTTCAAGACGACGGACGACGGCCGCAAGGTCCGTGTTGCCAAGCGTTCGGGAGATCTGATCGATGGCTGAAGTCAATTACGAGCCCCGGCTCAAGACGCACTACAACGAAGTTGTTCGGCCGAAGATGGCCGAGAAGTTCGGCTACGAGAACCCGATGCAGATCCCCGCTTTGGACAAGATTGTCCTCAACATGGGCATCGGCGAAGCGGTCGGCGACAGCAAGAAGGTGACCTCGGCTGCAGGCGACCTGGCGAAGATCGCCGGTCAGAAGCCCGTGATCACCAAGGCGCGCAAGTCCATCGCAACCTTCAAGGTGCGTGAAGACATGCCGCTGGGCGCCAAGGTGACCCTGCGCAGCGGGCAGATGTTCGAATTCCTCGACCGGCTGGTCACGATCGCGCTGCCGCGCGTTCGGGATTTTCGCGGGCTCAATCCGAAGAGCTTCGACGGTCGCGGAAATTATGCGATGGGCATCAAAGAACACATCGTCTTCCCGGAAATCAACTACGACGAGGTTGATCAGATCTGGGGTATGGATGTGATCGTCTGCACCACTGCGAAGACGGATGACGAAGCACGCGAACTTCTGCGGGCGTTCAACTTCCCGTTCACCAAGTAAGCAGATCAGACCGGACGAGGTAAGACGATGGCGAAGAAGAGCGCGATCGAGAAGAACAAGCGGCGCGAGATGCTGGTGAAGAAATTCGCCGACAAGCGTGCCGAACTGAAGGCGATTGTCAAGGACGCGACATTGCCGCTTGAGGAGCGCTTCACCGCGCAGCTCAAGCTTGCCGAGCTTCCGCGGAATTCCTCCAAGACCCGCATTCGCAATCGTTGCGCGGTTTCGGGACGTCCGCGCGGTTTCTACCGCAAGCTCAAGATGTCGCGTATCGCCCTTCGTGAACTCGGGTCCCAGGGCAAGGTGCCCGGTCTCGTGAAGTCGAGCTGGTAAGGAGAGCCCAATGGCGATCACAGATCCCTTGGGGGATATGCTGACCCGCATCCGCAATGCGCAGATGCGGCGCAAAAGCACCGTCAACACGCCGGCGTCGCGCCTGCGCGGAACCGTCCTGGAAGTTCTGGCCTCGGAAGGTTATATCCGTGGCTTCAGCCAGGTTGATTTCGAAGGCGGACCGTCCGAGTTCAGCATCGAACTGAAGTATTACGACGACGTTCCGGTGATCCGCGAAATTCAGCGGGTTTCCAAGCCGGGGCGGCGGGTGTATGCCTCCGTCAAGAATATTCCGCGCGTGGCCAATGGCCTCGGTGTCTCGATCCTGTCCACGTCCAAGGGCGTGATGGCGGATCACCAGGCGCGGGACGAGAATGTCGGCGGTGAGGTGCTCTGCCGCGTCTTCTGACGCGGAAGCATCCCCGTACAGAGAGAGCCGGCGTTGCGTCATGCAATGCCGGTGTGTCTCAAGCAGGATAGTTTGGCGCGGTTTCTCGTCGATCGGCATCTGATGTCCGGTCGGGAACAGCGGCAGTTAACGCATACGAACCGGACAGGTTGTTGTTATGTCTCGTATTGGCAAGAAGCCGGTTGCCGTCCCCTCAGGGGTCACGGCAACGATCGCCGGCCAGACGTTTGAAGCGAAGGGCCCCAAGGGTCAGCTCAGCTTCGTGTTGAATGAACTCGTCATCGCCGAGATGACGGATGATGGCGTCAAGGTCACGCCGCGCGATGAAAGCATTGATGCGCGCGCGATGTGGGGTATGGCCCGCACGATCATTTCGAACCTGGTTGCCGGTGTCAGCCAGGGCTTCGAGAAGAAGCTGGAGATCACGGGCGTCGGTTACCGCGCCCAGATGCAGGGCAAGAACCTGCAGCTGGCACTTGGTTTCTCGCACGATGTGATCTATGCCGTTCCCGAAGGCATCGAAGTCGCCGTTCCGAAGCCGACTGAAATCGTCGTGTCGGGCATCGACAAGCAGCGCGTCGGCCAGGTCGCCGCTGAAATTCGCAAGTTCCGGCCGCCGGAGCCCTACAAGGGCAAGGGTGTACGCTATGCGGGCGAGTTCATCGTTCGCAAAGAAGGCAAGAAGAAGTAAGGAGCGGCTGTCGTGGCGAAGTCCAACAACACATTCGAGCGTCGCCGGGATCGCGTCCGCCGCTCGCTCAAGGCAGTGGCCAACGGGCGCGCGCGTCTTAGCGTCTACCGGTCGTCGAAGAACATTTACGCACAGATCATTGACGACGAGAAGGGTTGCACGCTTGCCGCCGCTTCGACGCTCGACAAGGATGTGCGCGGTGATTTGAAGACCGGCGCTGATACCGCCGCTGCCGCCATCGTAGGCAAGCTCATCGCTGAGCGGGCCACCAAGGCGGGCGTCAAGGAGGTCGTGTTCGACCGTGGCGGCTACATCTATCATGGGCGTGTCAAGGCGCTTGCGGATGCCGCGCGCGAGGGCGGTCTGGAATTCTGATCCGCGCCTAACAGCGTGCGCAGAAACGGAACTCAAATATGGCTAGACAATTCAATCGTGACCGTGAAGAGCGTGACAGCGAGTTTGTAGACAAGCTGGTCCACATCAACCGCGTCGCGAAAGTGGTCAAGGGCGGCCGTCGCTTCGGTTTCGCGGCGCTCGTCGTCGTCGGCGACCAGAAGGGCCGCGTCGGCTTTGGACACGGCAAGGCACGGGAAGTGCCGGAAGCAATCCGCAAGGCGACGGAAGCCGCCAAGCGCCAGATGGTACGTGTGCCGCTGCGCGAAGGCCGGACTCTGCATCACGACGTCGAAGGCCGGTTTGGCGCGGGCAAGGTTGTCCTGCGTGCGGCCCCGGCCGGTACCGGCATCATCGCGGGTGGCCCGATGCGCGCCGTCTTCGAGACGCTCGGCGTGCAGGACGTCGTCGCCAAATCGCTTGGCACTTCGAACCCGTACAACATGGTGCGGGCCACCTTCGAAGCGCTGAAAAAGGAAGACAGCCCGCGTTCGGTCGCTGCACGCCGTGGCATGAAGGTCTCGAGCCTTCAGTCACGTCGACGTGACATCGACGATTCGGCCGCCGGGGCTGCCGAGGCTTGAACTGATTGCCTGACGGCACCAGCTGAACAAGGGTAAGACCCATGGCTAAAACCGATAAGACCGTGACGGTCGAACAGATCGGAAGTCCGATCCGTCGGCCGCAAGACCAGCGCGCAACGCTGGTCGGCCTCGGCTTGAACAAGATGCATCGTCGTAGCACACTGGAGGATACTCCGGCTGTGCGCGGCATGATCAGGAAAGTCCAGCACCTCGTGCGCGTCGTCGACGAAGCGTAACGGGTTCCGGGAGTAAAGATTATGAAGCTCAATGATCTCCGGGATAACCCGGGTGCTGTCCAGGAGCGCACGCGGGTCGGTCGTGGTATCGGCTCCGGCAAGGGCAAGACCGGCGGACGTGGCGTCAAAGGCCAGAAGTCCCGTTCGGGCGTTGCCATCAAGGGGTTCGAGGGCGGCCAGATGCCGTTGCATCGTCGCCTGCCGAAGCGTGGCTTCACGAACATCTTCCGCAAGGATCTGAACATCATCAGCCTTGGCAAGGTGCAGGCCGCGATCGACGCCGGCGCGCTCGATGCGAAGCAGTCGGTGACCGCGGAAGCGCTTGCGAAGGCCGGCCTCATCCGGCGAGTCAAGGACGGCGTTCGTCTGCTGTCCGACGGCGAGCTGAAAGCTGCGGTGACCTTCGAAATCGCGGGTGCCTCCAAGGCTGCAGTGGATGCGGTCGAGAAGGCTGGCGGCAAGGTCGTCATCCCGGTTGCGGCTCCGGCCGAATAAGGTCCGGGTCTCTGGAGCGGCGTGCGTGCCCTGTGGCCGCACGCTTTCTCTGTCTCCGGAGGACGATCGGCCTCATGACGTTCAGGCTTGCGTGCAAGAACGCCAGGCGATCTAGAGCGTTTTGCGCGGGCACGGGACAGTCTCGTGTCCAGGAAACGCTCCAGATTCATTGAATTGGAGCATCGTTCCAGCGGCAGAATGGTTCCATTTTGCTCGGACATGCTCTGGGTAAGTACAGCGGAACGGCTGGACCGGAGCGCGGCATGGCATCTGCGGCTGAACAATTAGCGTCAAATCTCAATTTCTCGGCCTTTTCCAAGGCCACGGAACTGAAGAAGCGGATCTGGTTTACGCTCGGAGCGCTTCTCGTTTACCGGTTGGGGACCTATGTCCCGCTGCCGGGCATCAACCCGGATGCCCTGGCGCAGGCCTTCAACCAGGCACAGACCGGCATCGTCGGCCTGTTCAACATGTTCGCCGGTGGCGCCGTCGGCCGTATGGCCATCTTCGCGCTCGGCATCATGCCCTACATCTCCGCCTCCATCATCATCCAGCTGATGACGACCGTCGTCCCGACGCTGGAACAGCTGAAGAAGGACGGGGAGGCGGGCCGCAAGGTCATCAACCAGTACACCCGCTACACGACGGTCGTCCTGGCGATCGCCCAGGCCTACGGCATTTCGGTCGGCCTCGAGGGCGCGACCAACGTCGTGACCGATCCGGGCATGTTCTTCCGCTTCGTGACCGTGGTGACGCTCGTCGGCGGCACGATGTTCCTGATGTGGCTGGGTGAGCAGATCACCTCGCGCGGCATCGGCAACGGCATCTCGCTGATCATCTTCGCAGGCATCGTCGCGGAACTGCCGCGGGCCATTGCCGGAACGCTGGAACTCGGCCGTCAGGGCGCGATTTCCTCGATCGTTATTCTCGGCTTCATTGTCCTGTCGGTGGTGGTCATCGCGGCCATTGTCTTCATGGAACGCGCCCAGCGGCGGCTGCTGATCCAGTATCCGAAGCGCCAGATGGGCAACCGCATGTTCGAGGGCAACAGCTCGTTCCTGCCGCTGAAGCTCAACACGGCCGGCGTTATCCCGCCGATCTTCGCATCCTCGCTTCTGCTGGTTCCGGTGACCTTCGCCAACTTCTCCAGCGGCACGGGGCCGGAATGGCTCACGACGGTGACGGCGCTGCTCGGTCACGGCCAGCCGCTGTACATGATCTTCTACGCGTCGATGATCGTGTTCTTCGCGTTCTTCTACACCGCGATCGTGTTCAATCCGTCGGACACCGCCGACAATTTGAAGAAGCATGGTGGCTTCATTCCGGGCATCCGGCCCGGCGAGCGCACGGCGCAGCACATCGACTACGTGCTGACCAGAATCACCTGCGTGGGCGCGCTTTACCTGGTGATCATCTGCCTTTTACCTGAATTTCTAATATCGGCCACCGGCGTTCCGTTCTATTTCGGAGGCACTTCGTTGCTGATCGTTGTCAGCGTGACCATGGATACGGTTTCCCAGATCCAGGGGCATCTGCTGGCGCATCAGTACGAGGGGCTGGTTAAGAAGGCTAAGCTCAGGGGGAAGCGGCGATGAGATTGATACTGTTGGGCCCTCCGGGGGCTGGCAAGGGCACTCAGGCCATGCGCCTGGTCGAGAAGCACGGCATCGTGCAACTCTCCACGGGAGACATGCTGCGCGCCGCGGTGGCTGCCGCGACACCGATCGGGCTGAAGGCCAAGGAGGTGATGGACCGCGGGGATCTCGTATCCGACGAGATCATGGTGTCGATCATTTCCGACCGGATCGATGAGCCTGATTGCGCCAACGGTTTCATTCTCGACGGTTTCCCGCGCACCATCGCCCAGGCGGACGCGCTGCAGGACCTGCTGGCGTCGAAGTCGATGAAGCTCGACGCGGTGATCGAGCTCAAGGTCGATGACAAGATTCTGGTCGACCGCATCGAGATGCGGGCCCGCGAGACGGGCGGCGCACGCGCCGACGACAATGCCGAGACGCTCAAGAAGCGCCTGAAGGTCTACTATGAGCAGACCGCGCCGCTGATCGAGTTCTACGGCAGTCGCGACATGCTGCAGTCCGTCGACGGCATGGCCTCGATCGACGAGGTTGCCCGGCAGATCGACTCGGTTCTCTTGCAGACCGTCGAGAGCTGATCGCCAGCGGCCTTTCCGCGTCCTCGACGCGGGCGGGCCGTCATCGGTCATCGGGCGCGAATGAGTTTTGTGTGTTTCGGTGGTGTCACCGTCACGCACCGTGATCTGGACGGTTGCGTCGCACCCGAAAATCCAGTAATACCCGGCGCACATCGCAAAACCACAGCGATCGGCGTCGGCCCCCGAGGGGACCGGGCCCGATCCTGTCGTGTTTGGAAGCCTCAAGAACGTACGGCAAATTTGACGCCCGCAGGACGCGAGCGTCGAGAAGGAGAACAAGCGTGGCCCGTATTGCAGGCGTCAACATTCCGACGAACAAGCGCGTTGTCATCGCGCTGCAGTACATTCACGGTATCGGCCGGCAGAAAGCGCAGGAAATCATCGAAAAGGTGAACATTGCGCCGGAACGTCGGGTTAACGAACTGTCGGATGCCGAAGTCATTCAGATCCGCGAGTCGATTGACCGCGATTATCTCGTCGAAGGTGACCTTCGCCGCGAAGTCGCGATGAACATCAAGCGCCTCATGGATCTTGGCTGCTACCGTGGTCTGCGGCATCGCCGTGGCCTGCCGGTACGTGGTCAGCGTACCCATACCAATGCCCGCACCCGCAAGGGTCCGGCCAAAGCGATCGCCGGCAAGAAGAAGTAGTCCGGCGACTGCTTTACGGTGGAGCCGCTGGAATTACGGCGGCGTAGAGATCGAACGAAAGGTTCAAAATGGCGAAAGAAACGACGCGCGTGCGTCGCCGCGAACGCAAGAACATCACGTCTGGCGTCGCTCATGTGACATCGACGTTCAACAACACGATGATCACGATCACGGACGCCCAGGGCAACGCGATTTCCTGGTCCTCGGCTGGCGCAATGGGCTACAAGGGCTCGCGCAAGTCGACGCCGTTCGCGGCCCAGATGGCCGGTGAAGATGCTGCCAAGAAGGCTCAGGAACACGGTATGCGCACCCTCGAGGTCGAGGTTCGCGGTCCGGGTTCGGGACGTGAGTCGGCTCTGCGCGCGCTCCAGGCTGCGGGCTTCACGATCACCTCGATCCGCGATGTGACGCCGATCCCGCACAACGGTTGCCGTCCGCGCAAGCGTCGCCGGGTCTAATCCGACGTTCATCACCCGTTTCTCTTTAGGCAAGGGATAGCCGGACCAAGCGTGCCGGCGGGAAAGCCGAAAGGGCATATACGTGACGATTCAAAAAAACTGGCAAGAGCTGATCAAGCCGAACAAGCTTGAGATCAAGGCGGGCGGCGATCCGCGTCGTGTTGCCACCGTCGTGGCGGAGCCGCTGGAACGCGGTTTCGGCCTGACGCTCGGCAACGCGCTGCGCCGCGTTCTGCTGTCTTCGCTGCAGGGTGCTGCGGTGACGGCGGTGCAGATCGATGGCGTGCTGCATGAGTTTTCGTCCATTCCGGGCGTGCGCGAAGATGTGACGGACACCGTCCTGAACATCAAGGAAATCGCGCTGCGCATGGAAGGCGAGGGCCCGAAGCGGATGGTTCTGCGCAAGCAGGGCCCCGGCATCGTGACCGCAGGCGATATCCAGACCGTTGGCGACATCGAGATCCTGAACCCCGAGCATGCCCTGTGCACCCTTGATGAGGGCACGGAAATCCGCATGGAGTTCACGGTCAATTCCGGCAAGGGCTATGTGGCCGCCGAGCACAACCGTCCCGAGGACGCTCCCATCGGCCTGATCGCCGTGGACAGCCTCTACTCGCCGGTGCGCAAGGTGTCCTACAAGGTCGAGAACACCCGCGAGGGCCAGGTTCTCGACTATGACAAGCTGACGCTGACGGTGGAAACCGATGGGTCGGTGAAGCCGGAAGACGCGGTTGCCTATGCTGCGCGCATCCTCCAGGACCAGCTCGCCATCTTCGTGACGTTCGAAGAGCCGGAGAAGGAAGTCAAGGAAGAGGCCGTGCCGGAGCTGGCGTTCAACCCGGCGCTTCTCAAGAAGGTCGACGAGCTCGAGCTCTCCGTCCGTTCTGCGAACTGCCTGAAGAACGACAACATCGTCTACATCGGCGATCTCATCCAGAAGACGGAAGCGGAGATGCTTCGCACGCCGAACTTTGGCCGCAAGTCGCTGAACGAGATCAAGGAAGTTCTGGCGCAGATGGGTCTGCATCTGGGCATGGAAGTACCGAACTGGCCGCCTGAAAACATTGAAGAACTCGCCAAGCGTTACGAAGAGCATCACTATTGATGCGTTCGTGACGCCGGATTTGGTGTCATCTGGCGGCAAGGTCGCCTTTAGGAACTAGAAGGAGAGGGCCATGCGCCACGGTAAAGCCGGCCGCAAGCTCAATCGGACCTCGAGCCATCGCAAAGCGATGTTCGCGAACATGGCGGCCTCGCTCATCATGCATGAGCAGATCGTCACGACGCTGCCCAAGGCCAAAGAGCTGCGTCCCATCGTTGAGAAGCTCGTCACGCTCGGTAAGCGCGGCGATCTTCATGCCCGCCGTCAGGCGATTTCGCAGATCCGCGACGTCGCCATGGTCGGCAAGCTGTTCGACACGATCGGAGAGCGCTACAAGGATCGTCAGGGTGGCTACACCCGCGTTCTGAAGGCAGGGTTCCGTCACGGCGACAGCGCGCCGATGGCCGTGATCGAGTTTGTCGATCGCGATCCGGAAGCACGCGGCGCGATCGATCGCGCCCGCACGGAAGCGGAAGAATCGTCCGAAGCCGCGTAAGGCGCCGGACGTCGGGATTTTCCCGAGACAGAACAAGGCGGTCCCGAAAGGGGCCGCCTTTTTTGCGTTCAGGTACAGGGTCGGTCGCGGGCGTGCACCGGTCAGCCGGCGCGCGTGAGGATATCGGTGACGCCGATCACCTCGGTCGGGCCGTACCCGTTGAAATGGGTGACTGTGGTGAGGCCATACGCGCCTGTGAGGCCGAATTCGATCCGGTCACCCTCGGCAATCTCCTCGGGAAGTTGCACGGGCGAGGGGAAGCTGTCGATGGGACAGCAGGTCGGGCCATAGAGTTGACGCGCGGCCGTCGGGCCCGTGAGGATCGTGTCGCCGCGCCACACCCGCATCGGCAGGTGCAGGTCGATCTGGGTCAATTCCAGCAGCCCGCCATAAAGCCCGTCGTTCAGGTACACCGAGCCGTCGTCGCGGATGTGCTTTATCTGGGTGAGCAGGGACATGGTGGGCGCCGCAAGGGCGCGTCCGGGTTCGGCCACGAGCCGGGTGCGGGCCGGATTGAAGTGTGCACCGAAGGCTTGCGAGATGGCGCTGAAATAGGTGGCCATCGGTGGGCACTCGGCATTGTCGTAGGGCACGGGAAATCCGCCACCCACATTCACTGTGTGCGGGGTGATACCGGTCTCCGCGCATATCCTTGCCGCTGCGCCGATGAGGTCCGCGAAGGCTTGCGGGTCACCGCATTGCGAGCCGGGATGAAAGGTGATTGCCGGTCGATAACCGGCGTCTTCGATCGCGCGGAGCATGGTGGCCGCCAGTTCGGCCGGCAGTCCGAACTTTGCCGTGAAGTCGATCCTGGCGGTGTTCGTGGCCGCGCGCATGCGGACGCTTACCTCGACGTCGGCGCGCTCGCCGCGGGCAATGACCCGGTTTAGTCGCTCGAGCCCGACCGCGTCGTCGACGGTGAAATGGCGCACCTTGAACTCCTCGTACGCGCGCCTGGTTTCGAGATCCGACCGGATGGGATTGTTGTAGTGCAGCGGCGCATCGGCGTTCACGCTGCGCACCAGCGCCATTTCCTGCAGGGAGGCGACATCGAATGCGGCGACGCCGGCGCCTGCGAACGTGTGGATCAGTTCCCGCAGCGGGCAGGCTTTCAGCGCGTAGGTGGTGATGCCGGGAAACCGGGATGAGAAGTCGCGCGCCGTATTTTCGGCCGTCGCAAGGCTGAGGCAGAACACAGGCTCGTCCGGGGCGCGATCGGCAATCAGGGCGCCGATCGTCGGGTAGGCAGTGTCGGCCGTGGCCGGGAAGATCGGTGCCTGGTTCGACGCTCCGCGGGCGGGTGCGGGTGTGGCCGCGACGGGATCGGTGATCGGTACGTTCATCATCTTCCTCAGCTCCCGAATGCGCGCGATCGGCTCGACCGCCTGGGCCGCGTCTACGCACTATAGCGGGGGGCGATATCGCATGAGTATCCGCGCGACTACCGGGGATTCGGGATCGAATGTGCTGCCTGACATTATTATCAATGAAATTTTGTCTGATATCGGGTCGCCGGGCACATGTCGTCTCGCACGGATTTCCGCGGATTTCTGCCAGTTTCAAAGTTTGGTCTCGCGAATACCTCCGTACATGTCGCCTGTCCTTAGGACGTTTTTAAGACAAAGCTGACAGCGTGCCCTACGAAAGTCGAAACATGATTGGTTGGGGGAACGTCATGAGCCGTTCGAAGCAGAAACCGGATACGCAACCAAGGTCCGGTATCAGCCCATTCAGAAAACTGGCCACAATCCTTCCGGTGATGGTTGGTGGTCTGTCATTGGTATCGTGCATCACCGTCGGTGTGCTCGGATATGTCAGTGGCCGCGAAGGGCTTGTGAACGCCGCCGAAAGCGAGTTGCGCATCCTGGCGAATGCCCGGAGGTCCGGTCTGGAGATCAAGCTTGCGACGGTGAAGTCTGACCTTGCCAATCTGGTCAGCAGCGCCAACACGGCGATCGTTCTCAACGAAATGAACGAGGCGATGTCGTCGCTCGAGCAAGACCGTGCGGAACTGGAAAGTTACTATCGCACGTCCGATGATCCCGCCGCCCGCGCCGAACTGACAGGCGAGGGCAACAAGACCATGTACTCCTGGCGCCACACCGGCGTCCATGGAGCCTACATGGAGACCTGGAAGCAGGCGGGTTACGGCGATATCTATGTCGTGAATCTGGACGGCCGGGTCATCTACTCGGTCACCAAGTCTTCGGACTTCCTGGAAAGCGTCGATTCGTCGATGCTGAGCGACACGGCGCTGAACAAAGCGTTTCTGGCGGCCAAGAATCTGCCCCAGGGCGAGCAGGTGATGGTCGATTTTGCCTCCTATGCGCCGGCCGGCGGCACTGCGTCGATGTTTGTCGCCGAGCCGGTGTATATCACCGATTTCGCCGACTCCGCGCTCAAGGGCGTGATGATCATTCGCGCGGACGCGGACTTTGTCGACAGCGTGCTTTCCAGCCGCGAATCGCTCGGCAAGACCGGCCAGGCCTATCTTGTCGGCGGCGACGGAATCCTGCGCTCGAACCAGCCGCTGTCGGCTGAACCGACGGCACTGACGCCGGTGCCGGCAAACGACCTGATCACCAATGCCACTCAGGGCACGGAGGGCTTCGGGCTGATTGAGCAGAACGGTGCCGAACCCGAGTATGCGGCTGCCGTACCGTTTTCCTTCATGGGGGCACAATGGGCGATCGTCGCCGAACGTCTCCAGAGCGAAACCCTGGGGGCCGTCTACGAGATGCGCGATTTCATGATCTACGGCACGCTTATCGTCATTGCCGTGATCTCGATGATCGGGCTGCTGTTCTCGCGCACCGTGATCGCCGCGATCAACGGTCTGATCGGGGCGCTGCGCGCCATCGCTGACGGCGAACTGGACACCGAGATCAAGGCGGCTGACCGTCGCGACGAAATCGGCCAGATCGGTCGTGTGGTGCTGCGCATCCAGAAGAACGCCGTGGAGGAGCAGGAACGCAAGGCCGCCAACGACGCCGCGGAGGCCGAGAGCCAGGCCGCCCAGCGGCGCGAGTTCGTCGAAGCCCTCGCATCGGACTTCCAGGCATCTGTCGGCGGTGTTGTCCAGCGCGTGTCGCAGGCGTCCGAGGAACTGCGGTCATCCGCCGAAAGCATGGCCGATGTCGCAGGCCGGGCAGGTGAGCGTTCCGAGCGCGTGTCGACGGCCTCCGCTTCGGCGCGGGAGGAAGTGCAGACCATTGCCGGCGCTTCGGACGAATTGTTCAAGTCGATCCAGGAAATCTCGTCGCTGATCTCGCGGTCTTCCGCGGTGGCACAGATGGCCAACGAACGGGCGACCACCACCGACGAGACTGTCCGGTCGCTGGCGGATGCCGCCGATCGCATTGGTGACGTCGTGAAGCTGATTTCCGACATCGCGGAACAGACCAATCTCCTGGCGCTCAATGCGACGATCGAAGCCGCGCGCGCCGGCGAAGCCGGCAAGGGGTTTGCGGTCGTTGCCTCCGAGGTCAAGGAACTCGCGTCGCAGACGGCGAAGGCCACCGGCGACATCGGTCAGCAGATCGAATCGATCCGCGACGCCACCCGCGATGCGGTCGGCGCCATCTCCGAGATCCGCACGACGATCGGCGAGATCTCGGAATCGGTCGGCTCGGTTGCCTCCGCGGTGGAAGAGCAGTCCGCCGCAACCCAGGGCATTGTGTCCAACACCCAGCGTGCCGCGGACGGCACCACGTCGGTCTCCAATGACATCGACGAGGTGCGCGAGGCGGCCCAGCACACGGGTGCGGCGGCATCGCAGGTCGTGGGCGCCGCCGGCAACCTGTCGGAACAGGCCCGCATCCTCGACGAGCAGGTGCGCGAGTTCCTCGAGCAGATCCGCGCCGCGTAAGCGTCAGGGACCCTGTTGAAACAAAAAGGGCGGCTCCGGTTGGGGCCGCCCTTTTTCGTTCGTGTCAGCAAGGTGCGTCGCGGCGCTACTCGGCCGCTTCCAGCTTGTCCTGGGTCTTCGTCTCGAAGTCGGAGGCGTCGTGGCGTTCGTGCAGCTGGCTGGCGGGATCGCCGCTCAAGCGGTTGACCATCCGGCCGCGTTTCACCGCCGGGCGTTCGAGAATCGCATCGGCCCAGCGCTGGACGTTCTTGTAGCTCTGCACATCGAGGAACTCGGCCGCCTCGTAGAGCCAGCCTTTGACCAGGCCGCCATACCACGGGAAGATCGCGATGTCGGCGATGGTGTAGTCGTTGCCCGCGATATAGGGCCGTTCGGCCAGTTGCCGGTCGAGCACGTCGAGCTGGCGCTTTGTCTCCATGGCAAAGCGGTTGATCGGATACTCGTAGCGCTCCGGCGCATAGTGGTAGAAGTGGCCGAAGCCGCCGCCCAGGTAAGGTGCGCTGCCCATCTGCCAGAACAGCCACGACAGGCATTCCGCGCGGGGAGCTGCGTCCGTCGGCAGGAAGGCGCCGAATTTTTCCGCCAGATGCATCAGGATCGCGCCCGATTCAAAAACCCTGATCGGCTCGGGGCCACTGCGGTCCATCAGTGCGGGGATTTTCGAGTTGGGATTGATATCGACGAAGCCGCTTGCGAACTGGTCCCCATCGCCGATCCTGATCAGCCATGCATC
>JBFHII010000004.1:0-18495 GCA_041596535.1 Breoghania sp.
CATCGCCACCAGTGCCGCCGAGCGCTTGCCGCGGTTGACCGGGATCTGACGCATCTTGATCGTGTACCAGCCGAACAGCGGCAGCCAGCTCAGCTCGCGCTTGAGGATGAAGGTGGGGTCCTCGAATTCGGGAAGGAGGGCAAAGGTTTCCCACAGCGACTGGTGCTTGGCGGCGACGATGCAGCCGCCCTGCGGGATGTGCTCGCGCCCGCGCACCTCGATCTTCATCCCGACGATCACCCGCAGCAGCCACAGATTGATGCGGGCCCAGGCGGTGATGGCCGGCCAGCCCCACTTGCGCGGAATGAAGAAGATCGGGGTGATGGCGATCATCATGACGACGATCAGCACATAGAAGCAGACGTTGAAAAGGATGGAGCGCAAGACGAGCATGAAAATCGGTCCGGGTTCCTGGCGTATCCCGTTTCCGGGGCGGGTCGGTCGCAATCGGCGTGGCGCGAAAGACGGATCGGGATGACGTCTGGCGGCCGGTTCTATCGGGTCGCGCTTGCCTCGGCGGCGGCGGGCGCCGCGGCCGGCTTCATGGCGATGCGGAACCTGGCGACGATATACTTCACATACTCGCGCAAGAGAAGCCGGGTTGTGCCCAGGTTCGCGTACCAGTGCCGCAGGTGCAGGTCGGCGCCGATCACCGGATAGGGAAGAAAGGTCATTTCCGGCATTTCCGCGCGCAGTTCCAGGATGCTGCGCGGCATGTGATAGGCGCTGGTCACGATGATCAGCGACGTGAAGCCGTGGCTTGTGGCCCATTTGGCGCTTTCCGCCGCATTTCCGATGGTGTCCTGGGCGCGCCGGTCGAGATCGACGCAGCAGGCGAACAGGGTCTGGCGGCTGGCCGTGCGGCGCACGATCTGGCGGGCCGTGGTGGCCGGGTGGACGCCTGAAATCAGCAGCCGGCGGGCGCGCTTCTGTTCCAGCAGTTCAAGCGCGCCGGTGACCCGTGCCCTGCCGCCGGTGAGCACCACGATGCCGTCGGCGGTGACATCCGGCGACGGGGTGATGTTGGCGATGTGATGGGCGTAGACCAGGAAACTCGCGACAAAGGCCAGCGCCAGCCCCACGCTGCCGAGGCCGAGCGTCCACAGCACCGTGCGCAACCGGCGCCGGCGCGGTGGCTGAGCGTCTGCATCGCTGCGTGACTGGCTGAAAGGTAACAGCGCGAATTCTCCCGTCGGTAGCCGCTGCCCGGATGGCGCGCCGCGCCCGCCAGGCGGATTCCTGCCACGCGGCTTATTGCCGGCCGCCTGGCTGATTCCGGAATGCCCCCAGAATCAGGCCGGCATGGGGCAATTGCAAGCAATTCGTCTCACGATTTGACACGATCGGCGGGGCGACCGGTGCCGTGCGGCGGCTAGAAAGTCGATCGATCTCAAGGTGATACGCGAAAGCGGTGGGGTTCGGGCGGCATGCAGGCCATATTGCCGCGCCGCCCGGCCACTCAGGTCATCTGCGACAGGTGGGTGTGGACAGCCAGCCGCGAGGTCGCTGCGGTCAGCACGGCCACCAGGACGACAATGCCCATGACGCCCAGATAGCCGCTGAGGCCGACCGAGACCCCGCCGAACATGGCGGTGAGCTGGTCAGCGCCCGACAGCCCGGTATCCGCGCTGGACAGGATATCGATCGCGATGAAGCCAAGGGCCGCCGCGATGCCGCCGATGAGACCGCCCTTCAGACCGAGCATCAGGAAGTGCTTCTGGAACTCGCGGGCGATGAAGTCGTGCTCCGCGCCAACCAGATGCAGCACCTCGACCACCTCGCGGTTGCCGGCCATGGCCGAGCGCGTGGCGAAGATCACGGACAGCACCATGGCCGTCATCACCAGGATGAGGATGGCAAACCCGCCGTAGACGACGGCACCCGCCATCTTGGCCAGCCGCGCCGTCCACACGGAGTGATCGTCGATGCTGCCGCCCTCGATCTGATTGGTGATGGCGCGCCGCATCTCGGCGAAATCCACCAGTCCGGGCGCGCTCAGTTCCACCGTGACAATGCGCGGCACCGGCAGGGTCTCGAGATCGAGACCGGCGCCCAGCCAGGGTTGCAGAAGCGCCTTGGTTTCCTCGTCGGACAGGGCGCGCACGGCACCGACGCCGGGGAATTCCTGGACCAGCGCAATGGTCTTGTCGATCTCGCGCACCATGTCGATCCCGTCGACGGGACGGATCTGCACGGTGACCTCGCGCACCAGGTCGTTCTGCCAGTCATGCGCTGCTTCGCGCACGATCGTCACGGCGCCGACGGTGATGCAGGCGAGAAAGGCCATGATCGCCACCACCAGGGTGAGCGCACGGCCGGCGACGGACTGCGGCGGCACGATCGCCGCGGGCGGACGGGCCTTTTGCCGCGCCTTGTCGCGGGCCTTGTCGCGCCTGGCAGCTGTCCGGCCCGCGTCCTTCCGGCCGGCGCCGGAGGGGCCGGGTTTCTTCGGCCGGGGCTTGGCGGCATTGGCGGTGGTATGCAGGGCGGGCACGACGGTGGGCGCGCCGGGCCGCACGGCGCGGTCCGGCTTCGCCTTCCCGGTATCCTTGTCTGGGGTGCTGGTCGCCTTGCTCATGACCGTTCAGTCGTTGCCGCTCTGTCTGTGCCCGTCAATCATTGATTGTCAGCCGGCCGTCGGAAAGGATCATCCGGCGGGCGTCGACCTGTTCCATCAGGTCGAAATCATGGGTCGCGATGATCACCGAGGTGCCGAGCCGGTTCAGCTCGATGAACAGCCGCAGCAGCCGGCGCGCCAGCGGCGGATCGACGTTGCCGGTTGGCTCGTCCGCCAGCAGTACTTCGGGCTTGGTGATCAGCGCGCGGGCGATGGCCGCGCGTTGCTTCTCGCCGCCCGACAGCACCTGCGGCTGCACGTGGGTGCGATCGCCGAGCCCCACCCATTTGAGCAGCTCGATGACATCGCCGCGGTACTCGCTTTCCTCCTTGCCGAGCACGCGAAGCGGCAGCGCCACATTCTCGTAGGTCGTCAGGTGGTCGAGCAGCCGGAAATCCTGGAACACGACGCCGATTCGGCGGCGCAGCGCCGGCAGGTCCTTGCGTGGCACCGATGCGGTGTCGGTGCCGAAGACGTTGATCAGGCCGCGCGTCGGCTTCAGCGCCATGAACAGCAATCGCATCAGGCTGGTCTTGCCGGCGCCCGAGGGTCCGGTGAGGAACTGGAACGACTGCGGCTCGATGCGGAACGTGAGGTCCTTGAGAACCTCCGTGCCCATTCCGTAGCGCAGACCGACATTCTCGAACCGGATCACGGATCCTCTCCCGATGCTGCCGCGGCGGGCCTGGCGGCCACGGCTCTTGCGTCATTCGGCCGGCGTGGCGCACGCAGCGTCCGTCCGGCCGGCTCTGGCATGCGCCATGCCTGCGGCGCCGCCCGAAACCGGCCTGCTCCGCGCCCCGGGTTGCGATGGCGGCAGCCGCCGCGGGCCTGGTGGGGGCCTGTCAGTTTGTGGCGCAGCCCTGTCGATTGTTGCAAGGCCCGGCCGGTTGTCGCAGGCAACGATGCACAGGCTTGCGGAATCCTGTGGACAAGCCGCACATTCCGAAAGCCCGCCGCGGGCATTTGCAAACCGGCAAATCGGGCCGGATTCGTTCATGAATCGTAACCCTAGTGGCGTGCGCCTTAACGTTTCATTAAAGATATAGGGGTCCCCTGTCGTCAGCGAAATCGCGCATTGCGCAAGGGATCCCGATTGGATCAGGTTCGGGCGGCCGGCTCAGAAACCCGGATCCAAAACACCGTTGTGGCGAGAGTGGTTCACGCATGAAGATCACTTGTCCGAGTTGCGACACCTCCTACAACATCGGCGCCGCCAGCGTCGGTGCTGAAGGACGCAGCGTGCGTTGTTCGCGCTGTTCCGAGGAATGGTACATCGACCAGGAAGGCCGCGCCATC
Organism: Breoghania sp.; assembly: GCA_041596535.1. GTDB lineage: Bacteria > Pseudomonadota > Alphaproteobacteria > Rhizobiales > Stappiaceae > Breoghania. The sequence continues at coordinate 3,917 of JBFHII010000004.1, forward strand.
GATCCGCCCTCCGATGAGCCGGCCGATGATGCGGACGCCGCCGCGGATGATGGCGACTGGGAAGCGCCCGCCGAGGACGCTCCCGAAGCGAAGGCGGAGGCCGAACCGCGCGGCGAGGACGACTGGAAATCGGAAATCGGTCTCGAGGGCGACGACGAGCCCGTCGCGCGGACCCGCGCTTCCGGCATGGACCGGGCCATGGGCAATGGCCCTCGGCGGGACATGATCGACGCGAATCCCAAGGGGTTCGACAAGGATGATCTCGGCGACGGCGCGGTGCCCGGACGCGACAAAAGCCGCAAACGCTCCGCTTACGAGAATCGCTTCGTGGTGTCCGCGGAAATGCGGGCGATGATCGGCCTGGTGCTGTTTCTCGCCTCGGTGGTGCTCTGCGTCGGCGTCATCCTGATGCGCGAGCCGATCGTGCGGGCGGCGCCGAACATGGCCGGGCTTTACAGCCTCGTGGGGATGGACGTGAACCTGCGCGGGCTGGAGTTCCACGACCTGCGGACGTTCCAGGAGTATGAGAACGGCGGCGTGGTGCTGATCGTGGAAGGCAACATCGAGAACATCCGCAAGCGTTCCACGCACGTTCCGGCGCTCAAATTGTCGCTGCGCAGCTCCGATGCGCAGGAAATCTACACCTGGAAGATCGAGCCCCGGGTGCGCCGGCTGCCGGCCGGCCAGAACCTTCGGTTCTCGACCCGCGTCGCGTCGCCACCCGACATCGCTTCGGATGTCGAGATCACCTTCATCGACAGAAACACCAGCCAGACCAACCTGTAGCCCCTTATGACCGATACGCCCCAGATCAACGTGCTCTATGACGAAGATGCCATCGCCGAGAGGGTTTCGAGCCTCGCCCGCCAGCTCGCCGATGCGGATCTGCACCGGATGCTGGTGGTGGCCGTCCTCAAGGGAAGCTTCGTCTTCGCGGCCGATCTCATCCGCGCGATGCACCACATCGGCTTGAAGCCGGAAATGGAATTCATACATCTATCGAGCTATGGCGCCGGAACCAAGTCGTCGGGAACCGTGACGATCCTGCGCGATATCGAGAGCGACGTGAAGGATCGCGATGTGGTTCTGGTCGACGATATTCTGGAATCCGGCCGCACCCTCGCCTTTGCGCGCGATCTGATCGCCGGACGGGATGCCCGCTCGGTGCGCATCGCGGCGCTGCTGGACAAGCCGGTGGGCCGTGTCGCCGGCATCGAGGCGGATTTCATCGGCTTCGAATGCCCGGACAAGTTTGTCGTGGGATACGGCATGGATATGGCCCACGCTTACCGTCAGTTACCTTTTATCGGCTATGTGGTCGAGGAATCCAGTGATCAGCCGGCCACACAAGAGCAGGGAGGGTGAGAATGGCGCGCATTCTCGTGACTGAAGACGACGAGGCGGTCCGGACCTTCGTCAAACGGGCTCTTGAGCTTGATGGCCATGATGTCGACGTGGCCGAAGACGGCGCGGAAGCGATCGAGACGCTGAAGCGCAACGGCGGCGGCTATGACCTGCTGCTCTCCGATATCAAGATGCCGGTGATGGACGGAATTGCGCTGGCGCTGGTCGCCGCGCGCGACTGGCCGCAGATGCCGATCCTGCTGATGACCGGTTATGCCGATCAGCGCGAGCGCGCGCACGGGCTGGATGCCCTGGTGCACGACGTGGTGACCAAGCCGTTCTCGCTCGCCGATATCCGCCGCATCGTCGGCAAGGCATTGATCGGCGAGATCGACGACGAACGCCGCGCCTTCGCTTAGATTTTTCTGCTGTTCGACTGTGAATCGGGCCCGTTCTGCGGGCCCGATTTCGTTTGTCCGCGGTGGGGCGCGTCCTAGTAGCGCTTCAGCAGCCGCTCGAGGTACTCGAGCTCGAAGCCCGGCCGCGACGGATCGGAGAAGCGGCGGCGCAGTTCCTCGAGAATCCGCCGGGCGCGCTGGATGTCGATGTCGTCGGGCACTTCCACCTGGGTGCCGAGATCCGGGCCCTCGTGGCGGCGCGGCCGGCCGAGCGGATCCTGCGAGTCACGGCCGTCGCGGCGGGCCAGGCCGCCGGGGCCACCCTGGCTCATCATCTGCTCGCCAAGCTGCTGGGCACCGTCGCGCAGCGCCTGCAGCGCCTCGCCCTGTTCGCCCACCGCGTCGCCGGGCTGCTGCTGGCCCAGCAGGTCGCGCGCGCGGCCCATGGCATCGCCCGCCCGGCCGAGCTCGTCGGATGGCTGCATGCCGTTCTGGTCCATCTGGTCGAGCATCTGCTGCAGCCGGTTGGCGAGATCCCCCTGACCTTCCTTCAACTGCTTCAGGATCTCCGCAAGCTGCTCCTCGGTCATGGGGCCCTGCTGGCCTTGTTGGCCCTGCTGACCTTGCTGGCCCTGTTGGCGTTCGCCCTGCTGGCCCTGCTTGAAGGTCTGATCCATCAGCTCCTGCTGGCGCTGGATCATCTCCGCCAGTTCGTTGAGCATCTTCATCATCTCTTCGGAGGTCTCGCCCTGCGGCATCTGCTGGCTGCGACCGGTCTGCAGGTTCTCCAGCATCCGCTGCATCTGCGCGAGAAGATCACGGGCCGCGTCGCGCGCGCCGCTGCGGGCCAGTTCCTCGATCCGCTTGAGCATCTCCTCGAGATCCTGGCTGCGCAGCGACTGGGCGTTGGGATCCATCTGCTGCATGGCCTGCGGGTTCTGCCGCAACTGTTCGGCCAGCGCCTGCATGTAGTTCTGCAGCGCCTCGCGCAAGGCTTCGGTCAGCTTGGCGATCTCCTCGTCCGAGGCGCCTTCCTCGAGCCCCTTGCGCAGCGCTTCCTGGGCATCGCGCAGGGCGCGCTCGGCCATCGACAGGTCGCCATCCTCGATGGACAGCGCGATATCCCACATCAGGTCGAGGACTTCCTTCAACGCCTCGTCGTCCTGCGCCTCGATGAGCCGCGCATAGACGAACCGCATGCCGAGGTAGGGCCGCGTGCTGTCCATGAAATGCTCGGGCGCCAGCAACAGCATGTCGTAGGCGTCGATGACCTGCGGCTGGAGGTTGGCATCCAGCGCCAGATTGCGCCGCTGCTCGACAATGGCGCGGGCCAGCGGCTTGCGGAAGCGGCGCGCCGGCAGGATGAACTCGGTTGCGGCGGAACGGCCCTCCTGGCCGGCTTCGTCGCGCGCCACCAGGGTCAGCGTGACCTCGCTTCCCGCCCACGGATGGGCGGTCAGATCGCGAAAGGTTTCCGCCGTGCCGGAACGCGCGCGCCGTTGCGGCAGGGACAGCGGGAACGCCGGTGCTTCCACCAGGGGGCGTGGCGGCTTGCCGGTCTTCTGCAGGGCAACCGGCATGCTGCCCGGAGCGATTTCGGCGCCCGCGGAGATGACGCCGTTGTCGTCCTCCACCTCATAGGCGAGCTTGAGGGTGCCGCTGAGTTGGGCCTGCGGATCCTCGGTCAGGCGGATCTCGGGGTCGGTGTCCGGCTCCACGGCAAAGCGCCAGCTGTTGATCGTGCTGCTTCCATTGCGGATTTCGACCGTGCCGGGCACCTGCAGCGTCACCCGGTGCTCCACCGGCGCGCTGGCCGTCGCATCGGTGTTGCCCGCGTCCGCAGTCCCGCCTTCCGGGTCGATGGCCGTTTCCGTCTGTCCGTCGGCAAGAATGACGGTCAGGCCGCGGCTGTCTCCCTGGCTGCGCACCACAACGACGCTGCCCTCCGGCACGCTGACGGTGGCGCCGGGGTCGCGCGCGGGCCCCATTTCGCCGGTCAGGAACACCGGCGGCCGGCGGGTGTAGGCCGGCGGCGTCACCCAGGCGTCGATACGCCCGGCAACCGCCGCGGTGTCCGACCCGCCGACAACGGCTGACCAGACCAGGCGTCCGCGGTCGCCGCCGGCGACGCCGAAACCGACGAACAGCAGCAGCCCCACAACGGCACGCATCGCCCAGGGATCGCGGCGGAAGGCTTGTGGATGCGGCCATCCCGCGCTGAGGCGGTCAAGCGCGCCCAGCGCCCGCGCCCGGTGGGCCTCCCACAGCGCGCGCGCCGTCGGATCGCTGGTGTCGGAGGCAAGTTCGTCCTCCAGCGCGGTCAGCGGCCGATGCCGATAGTCGCCCTTCTCCTCGATGCGGTGCAGGCCCTCGGCGCGGGACGGCCAGCGCAAGGAGGGCAACGACCGGCAGGAATAGAGCGCCGCCCAGGCGAAGGCGGCGAGCGCCAGCCAGCGCAGCCACGTCGGCAGCACCAGCCACAGGCCGAGCCACGACAGCGCAATGAAAAGTCCGGCGATGATCAGGAGATGATAGAGGACCGGCCACAGCCGTTCCCAGAAGATCGCGGCACGCGCGGCAGACACCGTTCGCGAGAGCCGTCTCGCGAGGGTGCGCGTCAAGGCGTTCGCCGGCGTGCCTGCGTCACCAGAGGTATCGGACGGTTCGCGTGGAGCAGTCACAGACTTCATCTCCGAATGCGGTTGATGCCCCCCTGCATGTCCCATCCTACAGGTTGGAGAAGGCCCGGCAATTCGGCAAGTCCATTATGTCCGTTCAATGGCTCACTTTTCAGTAATCCAGTCCGGCACCCTGTCGAGCCCGATCAGATCCTCGTAGCTTGTCCGGGGGCGGATGACTGCAAATTCACCATCTTTTACAAGGACTTCAGGCACGAGGAGGCGGGAATTGTAGGTGCCCGACTGCACCGCGCCATAGGCCCCGGCGGAAAACACTGCCAGATGTTCGCCCGGCCTGACCGCCGGGATATCGCGGTCATGACCGAGATAATCGCCGGTTTCGCACACCGGACCCACCACGTCGGCCCTGATGCGCGGGGCGGACGGGTCGGCTTCGCGCACTGGCTGGATCTCGTGCCAGGCATCGTAAAGCGTGGGGCGAACCAGGTCGTTCATCGCCGCGTCGACGATAACGAAGTCCTTGGTCGCGCCGCTTTTCACGTAGATCACCTCGGTGACCAGGATGCCGGCGTTGCCGGCAATCATCCGTCCGGGCTCGAACATGATGCGGCAGCCGAGCCGCTGCACGTGACGCTTCACAACCTCTGCATAGGCCTCGGGGTGCGGCGGCGGCTCGTTGTTGTTGTGGTAGGGGATGCCCAACCCGCCGCCCAGGTCGACGTGCGAGATCTCGTGGCCGTCGGCGCGCAGGCCGTCGATCAGTTCGCCGAGGCGGGAAAAGGCGGCGTCGAACGGCTCCAGCTCGGTGATCTGCGAGCCGATGTGCATGTCGATGCCGGTGACCTTGATGCCGGGCAGCCGGGCGGCTTCCGCGTAGACCTCGCGGGCGCGCTGCCACGGGATGCCGAACTTGTTCTCCGCCTTGCCGGTGGCGATCTTGGCGTGGGTGCGGGCGTCGACGTCGGGGTTGATGCGGATCGAGACACGGGCCTCGCAGCCCCGGGCGGTCGCGACCTCGGACAGCCGCGCCAGTTCCGGCTCGGATTCCACGTTGAAGCAGAGAATGTCCTCGTCCAGCGCATAGGCCATTTCGGCGGCGGTCTTGCCGACGCCGGAGAACAGGATCCGCTCGCCCGGCACGCCGGCGGCGCGCGCGCGTCGCAACTCGCCTTCCGAGACCACGTCCATGCCGGCGCCCAGGCGCGCCAGGGTTGCCAGCACGGCCTGGTTGGAGTTGGCCTTCATCGCGTAGCAGACCAGCGACGGCACATCGGCGAAGGCGCCTGCAAACACCTTGTAGTGGCGCTCCAGCGTGGCGGTCGAATAGCAGTAGAACGGCGTGCCGACGGCCTCGATGATGTCGGAGACCGGCACGTCTTCGGCGTGCAGCGCGCCGTCGCGATACGAAAAATGATGCAAGGCTCTCACTCGCGTAGTGGATCGTCCCGTGATGGCACGGGAGCGGCTGGCACGGATCGGGCGATCGCCGGTTGCGGCGGCGCGTCGGATGCTAGAGAAGCGGATCGAGAATGAAGCGGCGGTTGTCAGGCGCCCTGGATTCTGGCGCTTTGGCCTCGGGAGCCCGGGTCTCTGGCGCCGCGGCCTCTTCGCCGTAGGTGCCCTGCGCGGCATCCGCGGGGGCAGCGGCGGAAGGCGGCGGCGAGAGCGCGCCGCGGCGTCCGCAGCCACCGACCGCGACGACGGCGACGAGGGCGGTCAGCGCGCAGGCTTTGATGAACAGGCTCGGCTTCACTCGGTCTCTCCTTTGCGCATTCTCAAGCCACGGCGCAGCGGGCGCATGTCGCCCGCACAACTCCTCGCATGCCAGCGGGCGGGCATCAACCCGTCCGCCGGATGCGCCATGTTATTTTGCTTCCTGCTCGCGCGAAAGCTGCTTGAGCCAGCGGCGCGCCTGCTTGCGCACGTTGACCGGAGCCGTGCCGCCGTAGCTGAGGCGGCTTTTCACGGACTTGTCGACGGAGAGCACGGAATAGACGTCCTCGGTGATCCCCGCGTCGACCGCCTGCATGTCCTCAAGCGGCACCTTGTGCAGCTCGATGCCGCGTTGCGCGGCGATGCCGACGATGGTGCCGGTGACATGATGCGCCTGGCGGAACGGCATGCCGAGCACCCGCACCAGCCAGTCGGCCAGGTCGGTGGCGGTGGAATAGCCCGAGCCGGCGGCCTTCTTCAGCGCCTTCACGTTGGGCTCCATGTCGTCGACCATGCCGGTCATCGCGGCGATGCACAGCGACAGGTTGGCGAGCGCGTCGAACGCCTGTTCCTTGTCTTCCTGCATGTCCTTGGAATAGGCCAGCGGCAGACCCTTCATGACGGTGAGCAGGGCCGTCAGCGCGCCGTAGATGCGGCCGGCCTTGGCGCGCACCAGTTCGGCGGCGTCCGGGTTCTGCTTCTGCGGCATGATCGAGGAGCCGGTGGTGAATTTGTCCGACAGCTTGATGAAGCCGAACTGCGCCGAGCACCAGATGACAATCTCCTCGGCCAGGCGCGACAGATGCATCGCGGCGATCGATGCGGTGGTCAGCGCCTCCAGCACGAAGTCGCGGTCGGCCACCGCATCGAGCGAATTGGCGGTCGGCCGGTCGAAGCCGAGATCCTGTGCCGTGGCGTGCCGGTCGATCGGGAAGGAGGTTCCGGCGAGCGCTGCGGAGCCGAGCGGGCACTCGTTCATGCGTTTGCGGGCGTCGGCCGCGCGCGAGCGGTCGCGGCCGATCATTTCCACATAGGCCAGCATGTGATGGCCGAAGGTAACCGGCTGGGCGGATTGCAGGTGGGTGAAGCCCGGCATGACCACGGCGGCGTGGGTTTCCGCCTTCTGCGCCAGCGCAAGCTGCAGGCCGGCGAGCTGCTCGTCGAGCGTGTCCAGCGTGTCGCGCACCCACAGGCGGAAGTCGGTGGCCACCTGGTCGTTGCGCGAGCGCGCGGTGTGCAGCCGTCCGGCGGCCGGTCCCACCAGCTCGGCAAGCCGCGCCTCGATGTTCATGTGGATGTCTTCAAGCGCCCGGGAAAACTCGAACTGCCCCGCGTCGATCTCTGACAGGATCGTGTCTAGACCGTGAGCGATGGCTTTTGCATCTTCGCCCGCGACGATCTGCTGCGCCGCAAGCATGCGGACATGCGCCTTCGATCCCGCTATATCCTGCCGGTAGAGTTTCTGGTCATAACCGATGGAGGCATTGATTTCCTCCATGATGGCAGCGGGTCCCTCGGCGAACCGTCCGCCCCACATCCGATTGCTCATGGTAGCGCCCCTTGACAGGTGATTAAGCGATGACGACGACACAAACCCCTGGCAAGCGCCGTTTCGGCCTTCTGACCACGGCCGCCGTTGCCGGCACGATCGTGGGTCTGGCGGCGATATACGTGATTGGGCAGGGCAATGGCAACGGTGCTGATGTCGCGCAGTGTGAAGCGGCGCTGCAAACCGCCAGTGCGATTGCGCCCATGGCCAGCGGAGAGGTAGCGGCGTTCCTGCCCGCGGCCAGGCCGCTGAGCGTTTCCCAACTGACCTTCAAGGACGCCGACGGCGCGCAGAAGACGATCGCCGACTTCAAGGATCAGATCATCCTGCTGAACCTGTGGGCGACGTGGTGCGCGCCGTGCCGCGAGGAAATGCCGGCGCTCGACCGGCTGCAGCAGGAAATGGGTGGTGATGATTTCGCCGTCGTGGCGGTCAATGTGGACAGCCGAAACCCGCAGCGTCCGCGTGAATTCCTCAAGGAAATCAACGTCACGAACCTCGGCCACTATTCGGACGAAACGATGGGCGTGTTCAACGAGCTGCGCAAGAAGGGGCGTGCGACCGGGCTGCCCTCGACCATGCTGATCGACGGCAACGGCTGCGAGATCGGTGCCATGTACGGGCCGGCGGAATGGGATTCCGCCGACGCGCTCGCCCTGATCCGCGCAGCCCTCGACCGCTGAGACGGCGGCCCGGGGCTTGGGTCAGACGGAAACGTCGAGTTTCTCGCCAACGCCGGGTTCGGTTGCGCTGCCGCGGGATTCCTGGGTGGAGTCCGCCGCTTCCGCAACGATATCAGCGACCTGCTGGTCGCCTTCGTTTGCCTGTTTGACGAGTTTCGCGCCGAGATCGAACTTGGATTCGACCGGGGCGGTGTTGCCAGCGCCTGTAACATTCATGAAGACAGCTCCTGTCCTTGCGTCAGGGAGCCATCATCGGCGGCGGACGTTAACAGCGCGGCAAGGTTTGCGGGGACTTGGAAAGCCGGTCAACGCGGGCTCAACACGGCCGTTCAATTTCAGTTCAAATGCAGTCGAAATTCAGGAATTTCGAGAGCGATTTGAATGAAATTCAAGTGCTTTTCGATCCGGAATCTGATTCAGACGGAGATGTCGACGGCCTGCCCCATGCCATCGGGCGCCGCGGCCTTGGCGCTCTCGGCGGCCTGCTGCAGCATGTCGGCCATGGCGGCGGCCTGAGCCGCGCCCTGCTTCATGAAGGCGGCGGTCATCGAGGACACGGCCTGCGCCTGGTTGGCGGCGACGGCGGCTGTTGCTGTGGCGACGGCACTCACCGTGGCGATCCTTTCGTGACGATGTCGTCGAAGCTGTGCGGGGCGGACGTGCAGGCAGCAGTCTGGCGGAGGCGGCTTAACGAAACCCTACCAACGGCACGATGGGCGCCCGGTTAGGGGGGCTTGCGCAGATCACGGATTATTTCGGTGCCGGCCTGGACCAGGACGGTCCGGGCGCCCGAGGACAAACCGCGCCGGTTGTCAGCTGACCGTGGAGGGGTCGCGTTCCGGCTGGTCCTTCAGGGCCCGGCGCATGATCTTGCCCGAGGGGGTGCGCGGCAGCGAGGCGATGGTCACGAAGCGCTTTGGACGCTTGTAATCCGCCAGACGCTCGGCCGCCCAGGCGCGCAGGTCGTCGGGGTCGGGCGCGTGCTCATCCGCGGGCACAACGTAGGCGGTGATCACGGAGATGCCGGTGGCCACCTCGCTCTCGGCCACCGCAACTTCGGCGATGCCGGGATGCGGCGCCAGGGCCTTTTCGACCTCTTCCGGTGCGACCCGGTAGCCGAAGGCGTTCATCATGTCGTCGGCGCGGCCGTCGTACCAGAGATAGCCGTCCGCATCGAGCGTGGCGCAGTCGCCGGTCATGAACCAGTCGCCGCGGAACGCCGCCTTGGTGTCTTCGGAGCGGCGCCAGTATTGCAGCATCAGGCCCGGATCGGAGCGGTGCACGCAGAGCAGGCCGGATTCGCCGGGGGCAAGCGGCGTCTCGCCGCCCTCGGCGGGCAGAATGGCGATGCGGCGGCCGGCCTGCGGCTTGCCGGGGCTGCCGTGCCGGGCGGGTTCCGACGGCGGCGAGGAGATGTAGGTGGAAATCTCGCTCATGCCGAGGGCTTCCAGCAGCGGCCGGCCCGTTGCCTCTTCCCATGCGCGGTGCAGATCGGCGCGCAGGGCCTCGCCCGCGGTCAGCCCGTGGCGCAGGCGCGGGAAGGATTTCGGCGTGATGTCGTTGTACTTGAGAATGCGGCGGTAGAGGCTCGGGACGGCGGCGAACAGCGTCGCGCCGCTGGCTTCCAGCAGCACCGGCCAGATGTGCGGGTCGCGCATGCCGCGATAGACGACGGAGGTGGCGCCGTTGGCCCAGGGATCCATGAGGCCGACGCCGAGCGTGTAGGTCCAGTTGAAGGCGCCCGCATGCAGCAGCACGTCGTCTTCCGAAATGCCGTACCAGCCCTGGTACATCGGCCGGCGCCCCCAGGCGGCGCGCTGGGCGTGCAGGACGCCCTTGGGGCCGCCGCTGGTGCCTGACGTGTAGACGAGGAAGGCGGGGTCGTCGGCGGCCGTGTCGGCGTAGTCCGCCGGTGCATGGCGCTTGAGCGCGGCGATTTCGGCGGGGCCGAGACCGAGGGCGGATCCCAGGTCGTGCGGCAGCGGCGTGACGCCGTCGTGGATCACCGCGCGGGCGCCTGAATCCTCGAGAATCCGGTCGCATTCCAGCGCCGTCAGCTGTTCGGACGTCGGAATCGGCACGAGGCCCGCGGCGATGGCGCCGAAGAAGATCAGCGGAAAATCCGAGGTATTGCCGATGCGCAGCAACACCCGGTCGCCGCGCACCAGGCCGGCCTCGAGCAGGCCGGCGGCGATGCGGAGCAGCGCATCCTCGATCTCGCCGTAGGTCCAGACCTCCGACGCCGGGCCTTCCGGCTCCAGAAACACCTTCAGGGCCACGGATTCCGGACGCAACCGTGCGGCGCCAAGACAATAGCGCGCGAGATTGAACCGCGCCGGAACGGGCAAGGATCTGTCTGGCATCACGGTTTCGCGATCAGCGTGTGGGAACCGGCTCGTCGCCGCGGTAGTCGTAGAAGCCGCGCTGGGTCTTGCGGCCGAGCCAGCCGGCCTCGACGTATTTCACCAGCAGCGGGCAGGGGCGGTATTTCGTGTCCGCCAGCCCGTCGTAGAGCACCTGCATGATCGACAGGCAGGTGTCGAGGCCGATGAAATCGGCGAGCTGCAGCGGGCCCATCGGATGGTTGGCGCCGAGCCGCATGGCCGTGTCGATGGAGTCGACGGTGCCCACGCCCTCATAGAGGGTATAGACGGCCTCGTTGATCATCGGCAGCAGAATCCGGTTGACCATGAAGCCCGGAAAATCCTCGGCAACCGCGATCGTCTTGCCCAGATTGGACACGACCTGGCGCGAGGTCTCGAATGTCTCGTCGGCGGTGGCGATGCCGCGCACCAGCTCGACCAGTTCCATCAGCGGCACCGGGTTCATGAAGTGAATGCCGATGAAGCGTTCGGGGCGATCGGTCGAGGACGCCAGCCGGGTGATGGAGATCGAGGAGGTGTTGGTGGCCAGAATGGCCTCGGGCTTCAGGATCGGGCAGATCTGCGAAAAGATCTTGCGCTTGGTCTGCTCGTTCTCGGAGGCCGATTCAATCACCAGATCGGCATCGGCGATCTGGTCCAGCTCATAGGCCTCGCTGATGCGCGCCAGCGCCTTTTCGCGATCTTCCTCGGTCATCAGGCCCTTGGAGACCTGACGCGCCATGTTGCCGTTGATGGTCGCCAGACCGGATTCGATGCGCTCGCGCGAAATGTCGTGCAGGCCGACCTCATAGCCGGCCGCGGCGCACACATGCGCGATGCCGTTGCCCATCTGGCCCGCGCCGATCACACCGACCTTTTTGATTTCAGCAGACATTCTCAACCCGGTCCTTCATGCGGCAGCGCGGCGCGCCGCCCGGTATCCTGTTATCGTTCGCAGGCGTTGCGTCCTGCGGCAAGCGTCCCGGAAGGCTAGCGTCATTTGCCTTCCGGAACAGCCGTGTCGTTCAGCCTTGAACCTTTTCGAGCTCTTTTTCAAGCTCCGGCAGTGCATCAAACAGATCAGCGACCAGCCCATAATCGGCGACGGAGAAGATCGGGGCCTCCTCGTCCTTGTTGATGGCGACGATGACCTTGGAGTCCTTCATGCCGGCCAGATGCTGGATCGCGCCGGAGATTCCGGCGGCGATGTAGAGTTCCGGCGCCACGACCTTGCCGGTCTGGCCGACCTGCCAGTCGTTGGGTGCGTAGCCCGCGTCGACCGCCGCGCGCGAGGCGCCGACAGCGGCACCGAGCTTGTCGGCCACCGGCACGATGACTTCCTCGAACTTCTCCTTGGAGCCGAGCGCGCGGCCGCCGGAGATGATGATCTTGGCGGAGGTCAGCTCCGGACGGTCGGACTTGGACAGTTCCTCGCCGACAAAGCTCGACAGGGCCGGATCGGCGGCGGCGGCGGCATCCTCGATGGCGGCGGAGCCGCCCTCGCCGGTGGCCGCAAAGCCCGCGGTGCGCACGGTGATGACCTTCTTGGCCTCGCCCGACTGAACCGTCTGGATCGCGTTGCCGGCGTAGATCGGACGCTCGAAGGTGTCCGGCGAGACGACGGTGACGATGTCGGAGATCTGCATCACGTCGAGCAGCGCCGCGACGCGCGGCATGAAGTTCTTGCCGGTGGTGGTGGCCGCGGCGACAATCGCGTCGTAGCCGGAGGCAAGCTCGGTGACGACGGCGGCCAGCGGCTCGGCAAGCTGGTGCTCGAGCGCGTCGCTTTCAACGACGAGCACCTTGGCGACGCCGGCGAGCCGGGCGGCGGCCTCGGCGGCCGGCTTGCAGCCCTTGCCGGCGACCAGGACGTGAACATCCGCGCCCATGGCGGTCGCGGCGGTCAGCGCCTTGGCCGTCTGCTCGGACAGCGCGGTGTTGGAATGCTCGGCAACAAGAAGCGTGGTCATTGGTCTGTTTCCTTCCCGTGGCTCAAAGCACGCCGGCTTCGTTCTTCAGCTTGTCGACCAGTTCGGCGACGGAGGCGACCTTGCCGCCGGCCTGGCGCGCAGCGGGTTCCGCTGTCTTCAGGACGGTCAGGCGCGGGGTCGTGTCGACGCCGTAGTCGGCGGGCGACTTCTCGTCGATGGGCTTCTTCTTCGCCTTCATGATGTTGGGCAGCGATGCGTAGCGCGGCTCGTTGAGGCGAAGGTCCGTGGTGACGACGGCCGGGAGCGTCAGCTTGACGGTCTGCAGTCCGCCGTCGATTTCGCGCGTGACATCGACACTGCCGTCGCCGAGATCGACCTTGGAGGCGAAGGTGCCCTGACCCCAGCCGAGCAGGGCGGCCAGCATCTGGCCGGTCTGGTTGCTGTCGTCGTCGATCGCCTGCTTGCCGAGGATCACCAGCTCCGGGGACTCTTCCGCGACGACCGCCTTGAGGATCTTGGCGACGGCGAGCGGCTCGACCGTCTCGTCGGTCTTCACAAGGATGCCGCGGTCGCCGCCCATGGCCAGCGCCGTGCGGATGGTCTCGGCGGCCTGCGCGGGGCCAATGGAGACGATGACGATCTCATCCGCCTTGCCGGCTTCCTTCAGACGGATGGCTTCCTCGACGGAGATTTCGTCGAAGGGATTCATCGACATCTTCACGTTGGCGAGGTCAACGCCGGAACCATCCGCCTTGACGCGGGCCTTGACGTTGTAATCGATCACCCGCTTGACGGGCACCAGGATTTTCATTGGCTTGAATCCTCTCCGCATTCACCTTGCAAGCCTACCGCAAGGGTGCGCGCCGTATCCACGATGGACCGGCCTGACTGGACTGATATGACGCGGGATGGTGCATTGGCGCTCGGTCGTGCAGATCCCACGTCCTTAATCGGCGGCGACGGTACTGGCGTCGCAGAAGTGTGTCAACGATTGCAGTGCAGCATTGACGAAACGCCGCGGGCGCCGCCGCGTCACAATCCGCGGTCGAACAGCGGCACCGTGGAGCGGCGCATGAAGAGGATCAGGAAGGCGCCCGCGCACATGCCGCCGACATGCGCCCACCAGGCCACCGCCTCGCCGGGATTGTCGCCGATGTCGGTCAGGGCGTTGAACAGCTGCAGGCCGACCCACAGGCCGAGCACCCACATGGCGGGCAGGCGCAGGGGGAGCCGGCCGAGCGCCAGGACCCAGATCTTCACGCGCGGATGCAGCATCAGATAGGCGGCGACGACGCCCGCCACCGCGCCGGAGGCGCCGATCAGCGGCACCTGGCTGTCCGGACCCATGGCGACGTGGGCCAGCGCGCCGGCCGCAGCGCACGCCAGGTAGAACACGAGAAAGCGCGCGTGCCCCATGGCGTCCTCGACGTTGTCGCCGAAGACCCACAGAAACAGCATGTTGCCGCCCAGATGCATCCAGCCTCCATGCAGGAAGGCGTAGGTGACCAGCGTCGCCTCGTCGGGAACCACCGCGAGCCCCGGCGGCAGCTGCGCCACATCGGTGACCAGCGCGGGGATCATGCCGTATATCAGCGCCGCGGTCTGCGCGGCCTCCGTCTCGCCCGCGCCCTGGATGACGACGAAGACCGCAACGTTCACCGCGATCAGGCTCCAGGTGACGTATTGCGCCTTCAGGTGCTTGATCGGGTTGTGGTCATGCAGCGGGATGAACATCGGGGTTTCTCGGCGAGGCGTGAATACGGCAGGCGCTGCGTTGTAGCACGGCGGGCGGGGGATCGGCGATTTTTGAGCCGCCGTCGCGGCGTGTCGGGCTTGCTGCCCGGGGAGGCCGAGGAGGCGCGCAACCTCGCCGGCGCCTACCGGTTCTGGCCCGGCACCCAGAGCACGTCGGCGCGGCCTTCGTCGTTGGCCCAGCGGGCGGCGACGAAGAAGAAGTCC
>JBFHII010000005.1:0-18278 GCA_041596535.1 Breoghania sp.
CAGGTCCCGGTGATCTACAAGCTCAACATGCGCGATCCGAAGGCCTGGTTCCTGGCGCGCTACTTCGAGATGCGCGACAAGGACATGCTCTACGTCGCCAATCACAACACCGCCGAGTTTGGCAAGTTCCTGCAAATCATCCAGCCGCTGCTGTCGTCGGCCCGGTCAACCCAGGTCATCGCCGAGTCCGCCGGGGACTGATCCTTGAGCAGCCGCGACATGGTACCGTGCCTTCAGGTTTGAATGGCACGGCCGGGCTCGGGTCGAGCGGGCTTGACCTGTTGCATGAATATCGGGCACAGCAGGGAAATGACGTTGCGGCGGGCGCCGTGGCCTCAAACCGGCAATTGCCCTTTGCGTTTTGCCCGCAAGGCGTCACAATAGTACGCGCGGCTTGCGCTATGTTTGTATCAATCTTGGATTGTGACTAAGAGATATGGCGGGACGTTGTTTTTTATTTTTACAGGGACCGCCGTCCTTTTTTTCGGCCGAGCTCGCGTCCGAGCTTGCCCGGCGTGGCCATCGAATCCTGCGGGTCAACCTTTGCACCGGTGATCGGCTGTTCTGGCCGCGGCGTGGAGCGCTGAACTATCGTGGCCGGTTTGACGACTGGGAAGCCTATCTTCGCGATCTCGTTCGCCGCGAGGGCGTCACCGATATCCTCTACTACGCCGACCGCTTGCCCTACCACGCCGTTGCCGCGGACGTTGCGCGTTCGCTCAAGATCAACGCCATCACCTACGAATTCGGCTACCTGCGTCCCGACTGGATCACGCTTGAGCATGGCGGCATGTCGGCCTATTCGCATTTCCCGCAGGATCCGGACACGATCCGGACCCTGGCGAAGGATCTTCCGCAGCCGGACCTGGACGTGCATTACGCATTCCCGCATCAGATCGAAGCGGCCTACGAGGTGTTCTACAACCTGTCGAGCTACTTCGGCCGGATCCTGTATCCCTTCTATCAGTCGGATCGGATCTACAATCCGCTGGTCGAGTATGCCAGCCACATTCCCCGGCTTTTGAGCGGCGGCCTCCAGAAGAGGCGCTCCGACAAGGCGATCGATGCGCTGGTGGACTCTGATGCGCCGTTCTACCTGTTTCCGCTGCAGATCCAGAGCGACTACCAGTTGCGCAAGAACTCGCCGTTTGCGCATCAGAACCAGGCCATCGAGCTGACCATCAAGTCGTTCGCCGAGAATGCGTCCGAAGACGCGCATCTTGTCATCAAGCAGCATCCGCTGGACAGCGGTTACGAAGGCTGGAAGGGCACGATCAAGGCCGTGGCCCAGCGCCATGGCGTCGCCAAGCGGGTGGACTTCATCAAGGCCGGCGATCTGGGAAAGCTGCTGCGCCATGCCAAGGGCACGGTGCTGATCAATTCGACCGTCGGCGTGCACGCGTTGCGGCACGGATGTCCGGTCAAGGTGCTGGGCATCGCCACCTACGATATCGAGGGGCTGACCACCCAACGGCCGCTGGACGAGTTCTGGCAGTCGCCGCACCAGCCTGACAGCGGCCTGTGCGACGATCTGGTTCGTCTGTGGGGCAATTCCATCCAGGTCAAGGGCAACTTCTACACCCGCGCGGGCCGCAAGGCCGGCGTCGCGAACCTGGCCGAGCGGCTGTGCGCGGGCACGGTCAACGAGCCGGGAGCCTTCGTGCCGATCCCGCCGCGGCTGGCGCGCGCTCGACTGCTCCGCATCGGGGATGCGGCCTCGGGCGACGCATGGCAGCCGAGCGGCGGCGTCGCGGCCGCCAGTGGTCCTGCGGAGTGAGCTCTGCTGGTTCGGTCGTGTAGCATCACGGCGGATTTCATTTCCTGACGGGGCAATTGCGGCATGGCGGCCACCGAGCGGCGCACCTTTCTGTTTCTGCAGGGCCCGCTGTCCCCCCTTTACGGCGGCATAGCCGACAGACTGGCGCAGTCAGGCCACCGCGTGCTGCGCATCAATCTTTGTTTTGGCGACTGGATGCACTGGCGGAGGCCAGGAGCCACGGCGTTTCGCGGCCGGGTTGCGGACTGGCCTGCGTTCATCGCCGGCTATCTTGAACGCAACGGTGTGACGGATGTCGTCCTGCACGGCGACCGGCGGATCTATCACAAGATCGCGGGGGAGGCGGCGCGGGCACGCGGCATCGCGGTCATCGCGACGGAACTCGGCTATCTGCGGCCCGACTGGATGACGATCGAGCGCGACGGCACGTCCACCGGATCGCATTTTCCGCTTGATCCCGATGCCATTCGCGCGGTCGCCGCGCGGCTTCCCAGGACGGATCTGACGCCGCGGTTTTCCAACAGTTTCTGGCTCGTGGCGGCCCCGGATGTGCTCTACAATATCGCGAACGTCCTCTTCTTCTGGGCGTGGCCGCATTACCAGAAACACACGATCTACAACCCGCTCGTCGAGTATGTCTCCGCCGGCCTGCGGTTGCTCGGCGCGTCGCGGCGCGATGCCTCGGCCCGCTGGAGCCTGGAGAAGCTCGCAGAGCGCGCTCTGCCGTATTTCGTGCTGCCGATGCAACTCGAAGGCGACTTTCAGTTGCGTGACCACTCGCCCTACGGCGGCATGGAACCGGCGTTGCGCGAAATCATCACGTCGTTTGGGCGCAACGCACCGGTGGATGCGCAGCTGGTCGTCAAATCGCACCCGCTGGATGCGGGCCGGGAACCGTGGCGGCGCATCGTGGAGGGCATGGCACGCGATGCGGGCGCCGGCGATCGGGTGCACTATCTTGGCGGCGGCCGTCTTGACGCGATGCTCGAGGGAGCGTCCGGTATGGTGACGGTCAACAGCTCCGCCGGTCTCGAGGCGTTGCGTGCCGGGGTGCCGGTCAAATGCCTGGCGCCGGCGATCTTCGATGTCGACGGCCTGACGGACCAGCGCTCGCTCGATGCCTTCTGGCGTGACCGTGCGCAGCCGGATCCCGAGCTGCTTGCGGATTTCCTGCAGGCGCTTGCCGGCAGCGTGCAGGCTCGCGGATCGATCCACAGCCGCGACGGGCTGGACGAGGCGATCCGCACGATGGCGCAGCGGCTGGAGGAGCGGGATCTCAACAGCGGCGGCGCCTTTGTGGATCCGCCACCGCGCCTGGCGCGTGCCCGGGCGCTGGGAGCGCCGCTGTGATGGGCCGTGGGCGACGTTCGGAGACCACCGGCAGTGTGCCGGGCAAGGCAGACAACAGACAGGAACAAGTGCGTGCATGATGTGACAAGCGTTGTGATCACCGGGGCCAGCGGCGGCATCGGCCAGGAACTTGCCAAGGTCTATGCGGCTCCCGGCGTAACCTTGGGACTGGTCGCGCGCGAGGCCGCGCGCCTGGAGCCTGTGGCCGAGGCCTGCCGCGCGGCGGGTGCCGAGGTTGAAATCGGGGCGCTTGATATCCGCGACCGGGACGCCGTGCACGCCTGGCTTGCGGGATTCGACGCCCGGCATCCGGTCGACCTGCTGATCGCCAATGCGGGCGTGTCGTGCGGCTTGGGCCCGGGGCGCAGCCGCGAGGCCGATCTCGACGCCGAGCGCCTTGCCGAGATCAACTACAAGGGCACGGTGCATTCGGTCTCGGGAATCGTTGATGCGATGTGCGCGCGTGGCTCGGGCCGTATCGCGCTGATCGCCTCGCTGGCGGGCATGCGCGCCCTGCCGGACATGCCGTCCTACAGTGCAACCAAGGCCGCCATCATCGCCTATGGCGAGGCGTTGCGCGGCTGGCTTCGGCCCCGGGGAATCAGTGTGACGGTGATCTGCCCGGGCTTCGTGACATCGCCGATGTCGGCACGGCACAGGGGCGGAAAGCCATTCGAGATGCCGGCCGACAAGGCGGCGCGGATCATGCGTCGCGCCATCGATCGCCGGGTGGCGTTCCGGGCGTTTCCCTGGCCGCTCGTGCTGGGCATCCGGTTGGCCAAGCTGCTGCCGCCGCGGCTGTCCGATCTCGCATACCGGCCCTTCATGGCCAGTGTCGACAAGGATCCGCGCAGCGAGATCTGAACGCGCCCGGTTTTGTGCCCTAGCGCACGCCGTCCATCAGCGTTTTCAGGCCGATGCCGCCCTTGCGAAGTTTCGTGAGCTTTTCTGCCGTCAGGGCCACCGCACGATCGATCTGTTCGGTCGTGTGTTCGCTGGTGATGAAGAAACGCAGCCGCGCGGCGTTCTCCGCCACTGCCGGGAAGATGATCGGCAGGGCGTTGACGCCACTTTCCAGCAGCGCGTTTGCCAGCATCGCCGCCTGGACGCTGTCGCCGACCATCACCGGGATCACGGAGTAGCCGTCGCTCGGCCCGGTATCGAGACCGGCGGCGCGGGCGGCTTCAAGAAAATGATGGCCGTTCCGCTTGAGCCGCGCGACGCGCTCGGGCTCGCGTTTCAGCACCTCGATGGCTGCAAGGGCGGCTGCGGCCAGAGGGGGCGCCATTCCAACGGAGTAGACGAAACCGGGCGCGGTGGCGCGCAGGTAGTCGCAAAGCGCGCTTGAGGCGGCGATGTAACCGCCGCAACTCGCCATGGTCTTCGACAGCGTGCCCATCCACAATTCGACGGCGCGCGGATCGATGCCGAAATGCTCCGCGATGCCGGTTCCACGTTCGCCGAGCACCCCGATCGAATGCGCCTCGTCCACCAGCAGCCACGCGTCATAGCGTTGCTTCAGGGCGATCAGCCGCGGCAGGTCGGGGATGTCGCCATCCATGCTGTAGAGCCCCTCGACGGCGATCAGCACGTGCTCGTGCCGGTGTCGGTGGGTTTCCAGATGCGCCTCGAGAGCGTCGAGATCGCCATGAGGGAAGTTGAGCCGTTTCGCGCCGGCCAGCCGCGCGCCTTCGGTGATGGAGTTGTGGATCAGCGCATCGGTGAGGATCAGGTCGCCCGCGTTCAGCAGGTGGCCGATGGTGGTCACGTTGGTCGCGTGTCCTGACACGTAGGCGATCGCGTCCTCGACGCCATGCAGCTCCGCAAGGGCGCGTTCGAGATTCCGGTGAAACGGGCGCTCTCCCGCCACAACCCGGCTGGCGGAGACCGAAGTGCCGAAATCGTCAATGGCCCGTTTGGCGGCGCCGGAGACGTCCGGATGACCGCTCATGCCGAGGTAGTTGTAGGACGCGAAATTGTCGTGCCTGCGCCCGTTTATGGAGGTGGTCGCGCTTGCCAGCGCGTCATGCGGCCGGAAGAACGGGTTGGCGATGCCGATCATGTCCGCGGCGGCCATCTGCATGCGCATCTGCTTGATTTCCGGCAGCGACGCGAAGTCGAAGGCCTGCACCTTCGGCGCGGATTTCCGCACCGGTTCCGCGCGATGTCCGCGGCCTGACTTGCGGCCCGCGCGCATCGACTGCATCAGTTTTTCGCGGTCGGCCTTCGACAGGCCGCCAAGGTTGCGCTCTTCGGTCATGAAACAGGGTCCGTTGCCAGCCGTTATTGTACCAGTTTTCCGACGTTCCGGCTGCGCTCCTCGACCTTCGCCGCAACCTCCGCCGCGTCCTCGGCGTCAAGCGGCACCGCGTCACCGAAATGCTGGCCCGCGAGGTTGCGGGCTTCGGCGGAAATCGCGCTGGCATCCTCGCCCTTGGTCACCCGGCTCGCGATGCGTGCCGCGAGATCGTTCAGCGTCGCGCCATTGGCAAGCGACATCAGCGGGATATCGACGCCCAACTGACGTTCGGCGCCCATTCTGAGCTCCAGCGCCATCAGGGAGTCCATGCCGATTTCGCTGAGCGGCCGGTGCGGATCCAGCTCCTCGGGCGCGATGCGGAGGATGCGGCCGATCTCGTTGCCAAGCAACGTTGCGACGGTCTGCGTGGCGGTGAGCGGATCCATTCCGTCCAGCAGCGCCTTCAGGTCGATGACGCCGTCCGCGTCCAGATCCTGACCGTTGGACGAAAGCCCCAGCATCGCGACCAGCGGCGTGTTGAGCAGGGCCAGGTCCCGGCGTGCCGCACTCCAGTCGATGCGGGCAAAGCCCACCGCCGCAGGCACCGCATGCTCATCGGTGGTCCGGGCGCGGCCGAGGAGCCGTTCCAGTCCGTCCATGGCTTCCGCCGCGGTGAGCGAATGACGGCCGAGCTTGCGCGCCAGCAACTCGTTCACTTCGTCGTTGCGCGCCAGATAGCCGGCATCGGAAATCGCGCCCCAGGCGATTGCCAGGGCAGGGCGCCCGTCGGCGCGACGCCTGGTCGCCAGCGCTTCCAGATAACCGTTTGCTGCCACGTAGTTGGCCTGCCCGGGATTGCCCACCAGGGTGGTGGCGGAGGAGAACAGGACGAAGGTTTCCAGCGGATCGGATCGGGTCAGCACATCGAGATTTTCCGCGCCGCGAATTTTTGGCGCCATCACGGTGTTCATTGCCTCGTCCGAGAGGTTCGCCAGCAAGGCGTCCTCCAAAACCATGGCGGTGTGATAGACGCCACGGATCGGCGGCATGCTGCTGCGTGCCTCGTCAAGCACGGCGGCGAGTGCGGCGCGGTCGGTGACGTCGCAGGCCACGGCCTTCACCGTGACGCCGGCGGCCTCGAGCTCGCCGACCACGGCCTGGGCCGCTTCGGATGCGGCGCCGCTGCGGCTTGCCACCAACAGGTGACGCGCGCCCTTGCGGACCAGCAGGCGCAGCAGCTCGGCGCCGAAGCCGCCGAAACCGCCGGCGATAACATGGGTGCCATCCGCCTCGAACGCCAAGGCGGGGACTTGAGGCTTTTCGGCTGGCGCTTGCGGCGGGCGCAGCACGATCTTGCCGATGTGCCCGGATTGCTGCATCACGCGGAAGGCGTCGACCACCGAATGCGGATCAAAGCGCCGGAATGGCAGTGGCGTAAGGGCGCCGTCCTCGAACAGCGTGACGAGTTCGGCGAACAGCCGCTGCGCCAGTTGCGGCTGGCGGGTCAGCAGCTGGTCCGCGTCGATGCCGAAATAGCTCAGGTTCTGCCGGAACGGCCGCAACCCGATGCGCGTGTTGCCGAAATAGTCGCGTTTGCCGAGTTCCAGGAACCGCCCGAAGGGTTTCAGCGTCTCGATGCTGCGCTCCATCGCCTCGCCGAACAGGGAGTTGAGGACCACGTCGACGCCCTGGTCGCCGGTCAGATCCATGACCTCTTCGGCAAAGTCGAGCGAGCGCGAATCCAGGACGTGATCGACGCCGAGGAGCTTTAGGAAGCTGCGTTTCTCGGGCGTTCCCGCCGTCGCGATAATGCGTGCGCCGCGCGCCCGGGCAATCTGGAGCGCGGCCAGACCGACGCCACCGGCGCCGCCATGGATCAGCACGGTTTCGCCATCGGCCAGCCGCGCCAGTTCCACCAGCGCGTAATAGGCGGTGAGGAAGGTCACGGGAATGGTCGCCGCCGCGTCGAACGACACGCCGGCGGGCATCGGCGCGCAGGCTGTCTCGCTGACGCGCACATGACTTGCGAAACACGCCGGTGCGAAGGTGAGAACCGTATCGCCCTGCTTGAAACGCCGGGCATCGGGCCCCGCACGCGTCACCACGCCCGCGCACTCCATGCCCAGCGTTGGTCCGGCAAATCCGTCTTCCAGCGCTTCCTCCGGCAACAGCCCCAGCGCCCACATGACATCGCGGAAGTTCAGGCCGCTTGCGCGCACCTCGATCTCGATGTCGTCGCCCGTCGGCTCCGGCCGCGCAACGCGGCGCCAGCGCAGGTAGTCGAGCGATCCCTGGTGATCGATGTCGAGGCGGGTGCCGGACAGCGCTTCATCCTGCTCGTCGGTCTCGTCGTCCAGCAGTCCGCCGCGCAGGATGCGCAGGCCGGATCGTCCGTCCATGCCGCGAATGATCTCACGTTCGGCATCGGGGTCGAGGATCTCGTCCGCGAGACGAATGGCCATTTCGCCCGGTTCCAGCGCGGGCGACACGTCGACAAGCCGCAGTTCCGCGTTGGGATATTCGTTCATCGCCGTGCGCCCGAAGGACCAGACGGCCGCCTGGGCCGGGCGCTGATCCGTGGCGGCGCGTTGCATCGCTCCGGGCGCCAGCAGCCACAGCCGCGTCTGTGCGCCGCCGATGTGCCGCAACAGCCCCTTCAGCGCGATGGTGCGCTTTCCGGTGATATCCATGGCATCGACGGAATCGTCGTTCGCCGCTGCCGGGTGGGGGGATGCCGTTCCGGCCGATGCGAAGGCGCCGGCCAGATGCACGATGTCCGCATCGGAATCGAGATACGGCTGCAGGGCGTCTGCAACCGTTTCATTGGAAATGTCGGCTTCGTTCAGCAGGGTTGCCGCACGGCCGTGCCGCTGCAACCGGTGCGCCAGCGCCTCCGCGAGCCCCTGCGAGGCGCGCATGCCGTCGTGGATCAGCAGCACGCTCGCATCGTCCTGAGCCGCATCCGTCTCGTCAGCGGCAGGCGCCTCGGCCTGGTCCGCCGGCTGGCTAGCTGCCGCCAAATCCGGCGCGCGCGCCAGCAGCAGCGCGGCTTCGATGGCCGGCGTCTGCAACGGTGCTGTCGCGGCTTCCGTGAACCCGGCCATTCCGAGCGCCTCACACCACTGCGCGCCGTCGCGCAACGGCGTGATGGGGAATTGCGGGTCCTGGCCCTGTGCCCACCAGTCGGCGCCGATGCCTTGCAGCAGCTCGATCAATGGCGCGGGCGTGTATTCGGCGGCAATCAGCACCGCGCCTGGCGCGAGCCGCTTGCATAATCCGGTAAGCTGCTCCTCGTCGAGCCGGGCCAGCATGTCGGGGCCGACAAGCACGTCGAAGCACGCAGGCGGCGCGTCATCGCTCAACAAATCCTCGAGCGGCACGTGGCTGGCCAGCGCCGGTCCGTGCCACAGCCGCGTCGCGCGCGACACCAGGCCCGCGTCGGGATCGCTGATCGTCAGCGTGGCGTTGCCGGGATCGAGCAGGCCGGCAAGCCGCCGGTTGAGGGCCGCATCGCCCGCGCTCAGCGACAGAACGCGCAAGGGCTGGCGCGCCGGCCAGCGGTCCACGAGCCTGCCGACCGTGCCTTCGATCGCATCGGCCAGCGGCTGATAGCTCGGCGACGCCGTGCGGAACTGTTCGAACAGCGCCGTGGAGAAATGCGCGGCGGCCGTGTCCGGCAGGCCCTCGCGCAACAGCACCGGCAGATCGTCGCGCAGCCGCGCGAGAAGCGACAGCTCTGCGACCCGCTCGGGCGCTTCCTGGGTGATCGTGCGCAACAGCGCGGATGCTTGCGGCAGATCCGAATCATCGGCAAGGCGCCAGGCCGGGGAGCCGTCCGTGGCATCCTCGGAGGCGGTTTCGGGCGCGGCGAGGCCGGCATCTTCCAGCCACAGCAGCAGATAGGTTGCAAGTGGTTCCGCGGAGGCGGCAAGCCTGTCCGCGTCACGCAGCGCTGCCGGCTCGATGGTATCGTCATCGGTCAGACCGCGCAGGGCGTCGAGCGCGACCGACTGCGCCAGAGCCTCGAGCAGGAGCAGGGCCTCTTCCGGCCCGTCGTGGGCATCGCCTGCCGGTTCTGGCAGGAGATCGGAGAGGGCGGCGACGGCCTCCCGGGCCGCCGAGCCGTCGCCGCTCCGCGCGAGCGCATGATGGATCGTGCGGTAGGTGAGCTCGTCCGGCCGCTCGGCGCGCCCCAGCGCCACGGCGCGGAAACGCGTGCCCGACAGCCGCGCCACCAGTCCGCCGTCTGGATCGAGGAATTCGAAGCTTGCCTCGATGGACCGGCGCGAGGCCTTGTCGACCCGGATGCGAACGGTCGCGGGTTGCGCGTCGCTTGCAAGGCGCATGCGGCCCAGCCGCACGGGAAGGAAGCTGGTGTTGGCCGCGGTCTCGCCGCTTTCCTGAAGCAGCGCGAAAAGCCCGTGAAAGCCCGCATCCAGCAATGTCGGATCGAGACTGAACGCCGTGTCCGCAAGGCTGGCGGTGACGGAGTCCAGGGGCGGTTTGAGGGTCATCGTCGCGCTGCGATCACCATGCGTGGTGACGGTTGCGCTGCGCTGGAACGCCTCGCCGTAATGCAGGCCGAATTGCTGCGTCACCGCATAAAGCGCCGTATCGGCCATCTGCGATGCGATCGCGGCCGGCGGCGGCCCAAGGCGCGGTGCGTTGCCGGTGCCCGTCGGCACGGTGATGCTCCCGCGCACATGCAGCGACCACTCGCCGTCCGTCAGTCTCGGCCGGCTGCAGATCTCGAAAACATTGTCGTCCGCGGACATCCGCAGCCGCGTCTCGTACGTGCTGTCCGGCTCGAACACCAGCGGACGCAGGATGTCCACGTCGCGAAGCTCGACCGTCTCGCTGCCCAGCCAGAGCCTTGCCGCGCGCAAGGCCATCTCGATGTAGCCGGCGGCGGGAAAGATGATGGCATCCTCGACCTTGTGATCGCCCAGCCACGGGATCATCTCCGGATCGAGAATGTTGAACCACTCGCTGAGATCGGGACGCAGCTGGTAACCCAGCAGCGGCCACGTGGTGCCGCTGAAGCTGCTGAGGCTCTCGGCGGTCGCATCGGGCCGGAAGATCTGGTTTTGCCAGGGGTAGTGCGGCAACGGCGCCGGCACCTGCGGTGCGGGGCCGAAGAGCCGCGCCTTGTCGACGTTGCCGCCATTGGCGAAGACCGCGGCTGCGGTTGCGGGCACGGCGTCCGGCCGGTCGTTCTTGCGGTCGAACGAGGTGACGATCGCGGCCTTCTTGCCGCTCTCGCGCGCCAGGTCGCGGATATAGGTGGTGAGCAGCGGATTGGGCCCGATTTCGACGATCACCCCCGCGCCGTCCTCCAGCAGCCGCGTCATAGCGTCGGCGAAGAGCACGGGCTTGCGGACGTTGTCCCACCAGTAGCGGCCGTCGAGCACCGGTTCGGTCATCTCCGGGTAGACGGTCGAGACGAACCTGCGTTTTGGGGCGCGTGGCTTCAGCCCCTCCAGCGCCTCGAGCAGCGGTGCTTCGATCGGATCCACCAGCGCGCAATGGAACGGATAATCGATGTCCAGCCGGCGCAGGGCCCAGCGATTCTTGCGCGCGAGTTTCGCGAAGGCGTCGAGGCTGTCCGTCGGGCCGGATATCGTCACGCTGCGCGGGCTGTTGACGGCAGCCACCTGCAGGCCCGGCAGTCCCGATGCGGACAAGGCCGCGCTCGCTTCGTCGCCGGGCAGCAGCAGGGCCGCCATCGACCCCAGGTGCTTGGTGATTTCCTGGCACGTGCTGCGGGTGTGAATGATGCGCACGGCGTCGTCCAGATCGACGATGCCCGCCGCCCATGCGGCCGCAACCTCGCCGACACTGTGGCCGATCACGGCGTCCGGGGTGACGCCCTGTTTTTCCAGCGCCTCCACCAGTGCGCCCTGGACGGCAAACAGCAGCGGCTGGGCGATCTCCGTGCGTTCGATCTCGCTGTCGAGATCCTTGGAAAACAGCATGGTCGCCAGGGACCAGCCCGAAAGCCGCATGAACTGCCGGTCGATGCGATCGAATGCGGAGCGGAAGGCCCGGTCCTGCTTGTAGGCGACGCAGCCCATACCGGCCCATTGCGAGCCGTTGCCCGTGAATGCGAAGACCACCGGGCCCGCGTTGCCCGTGGTCTGGCCGGTGATTGCGGTCGCCGGCCTTTCGCCATCGGCGAAGGCGCGCAGGGTGCTGACGCGGGTCTCGGGATCCGTGTCCATCACCACCAGTCGGTGCGCCAGCGCCTCGCGGCAATAGGCGGCGCTGGCCAGCATCGGGGCGGCGGCGTCGCCGTCGACGCCATCCAGGTGGTCGCCATAGCGCTGCGCCAGCGCCTTGAGAGCATCCTGCGAGGCGGCGGAAAGCACCAGCGGGGCGTCGGCGCTGCCACCGGCGGGCGCCAGCCGGCGCGGCGGATCGCTGATCACCGCGTGGACGTTGGTGCCGCCGAAGCCAAAGGAGTTGATGCCCGCGAGCCGCGCCGTGTCACCGCGTGCGATCGGCAGCGCGTCCCCGGTCACGGTGAGATTCAGGTTGTCGAAATCGATGTTCGGATTGGGCGTATCGAAGTGCAGCGACGCAGGCACCAGGTCGTTATCGAGCGCCATGATCGCCTTGACCACACCGGCGAGCCCCGATGCGGGCTCCAGGTGACCGATGTTCGTCTTGACCGAGCCGATCGGCAAGGCCGCGTCGCGGTGCTTGCCCAGCGCCTCGCCCAGCGAATAGGCCTCGGCGGGATCGCCCACCTGGGTTCCGGTGCCGTGCGCCTCGATGAACGCAAGGTCCCGGGGATCGATCTCGTTGTCGCGATAGACGGCACGCAGCAGCTCCGCCTGCGATTCACCCGACGGCAGCGACATGCCGACGGTGCGTCCGTCGGAGTTGGTGCCGGTGGCAACCAGCCGGGCCCGTTCGATATTTCCGGCGTCGCGCGCGCGGTCGGCGGCGCGCAGCACCACCACGACTGCACCTTCGGAGCGCACATAGCCGTCGCCGGCGGCGTCGAACGCGCGGCACAGCCCGCTCGGCGACAGCATGGACGCGCGGGAGAAACCGGCAAAGGAAAGCGGGCTCAGAAGCAGGTTCACGCCTGCGACGATGGCGGTATCGATGCGCCCGGCGCGGATGGCTTCCGCCGCCTGATGCAGGGCCAGCAGCGATGACGAGCACGCGGTGTCGAGAGTGAAGCTTGGACCGCGCAGATCGTAGATATAGGAAATCCGGTTGGAGATGATCGACAGTGTGTTGCCGGTCATGAACTGCACGTCGCCGGCAGCCGGATCGAGCAGGAACCGGTGGCTGTAATCGAGTGCCGACGCACCGACGTAGACACCGGTGGCGCTTCCGGCGAGGCTTTCCGGCGGCATATGGGCGTTTTCCAGCGCTTCCCAGACCACTTGCAGCAACAGACGTTGCTGCGGATCGGTCTGGATTGCCTCGCGCGGGGAAATTCCGAAGAAGGCGGGATCGAAACTCCACGGATCGTCGATCTGTCCCGCGGCCCAGGTATAGGTCTTGCCGGGCTCGCCGCGTCGCGGGTGCAGGAAGCGCTTCAGCGGCCAGCGCTCTTCGGAGACCTGCGAAATCGCGCATGTTCCGCTTTCCAGCAACGACCAGAATGCGCTGTTGTCGGGCGCGGAAGGAAGTCGTGTCGCATAACCGACGATGGAAATTTCTTGGTTATTCATATGCACGCATTTCAACTGTAACTGGCATTGGACAACGGCGAAGCGATGCCGGTCATGGAGCCGGGGATCGATCTTGCGGATATCGTTGCGCGAGGTTCACAGACAGTCGGTCAAACAGATGCGATGACGCGTTCCTCAAGGCGGCCTGTCGCACGGCCGCAATCGGTTGGCGGCACTGCCGCGAGGTCCTGTGGCCATGACTGCGCAGCGCGGTGCTCCGCGGCTCTATCCCGGGGTACGCTCTGATCGTCGCGGAACGTCGAGGCGCGACACGGAAGCCGCTCATGTCGTCCGGTCCGTTGCAACAGTTTTTGTGTGATCTGTCTTCGCCGGATCGGAAATGTGCAGTTCTGTCTGGCATGGCGAAGCGATCGTCCCTGGTTGCGCCATAAACACACCGCCTGGGCCCGGGGTGTGCTGATATCCTGCATGCTGGCACGCCGGGCTCGTGCTCGAAACAACATACGTCCCGGTGGCCATCATGTGCCGCAACGTAAAATAAGTCTATGCGCTTCACCCTATCCCATATTCCGCCAAAGTGAAGCCGCACCGCCGAAAGAGTGTCCGCCAAGATATTGAATCCGGTGCCGATTCATTTGGCTCGGCAAAAATGCATAGGCCGTGGCGTCCCGCATGGAGAGGTATCATAATGCTCCCGGGCGCCAAGCGAAAGAGCGGTGAGGGGGGACGGAGCCTTGAGACCGAAAGCAAATGCGGGCTGGCAGATGGGCGGTTTTCGGCCATGAACGGTGTGGAACCCGCACCGCGCCCTGCAGTCGAATCCCCCGCGCCGGGAGGGGGGCATCCGCCGGCGGCCGGTATCCCGCCTTTCGGCGGTCCTGCGATCGCCGCCGTTCTCGCCGCCGCCGTGGCGCTCAATGCGGCCGGCGCGATGATTGTGGAAATCGTCGCGGGCCGCCTGCTGGCGCCCTATTTTGGCATGTCGCTGTATACGTGGACGACGGTGATCGGCGTGGTGCTGGCGGGTCTCACCTTGGGGCACTGGGTCGGCGGACGGCTCGCGGGCCGTTATCAGGCGCGGCTCGCACCGGCCCTCGGCCTGGCGTTCTGGCTCGGGGCGCTTACGACGCTGCTGGTTCTGCCGGTCACCGGCCTGGTCGCGGGCGCGCTGCTGCGCGGCGAAGCGGCGCCTGCGCTTGCCATCACCCTGTCGGGTCTGGCCGGTTTCTTTGTTCCGAGTCTCGTCGCCGGGCTCGTCCAGCCGATGGCGACGGTGTTGGCGCTGCAGCAAGCCGCGGTGCACAGCGGCCCCGTCGTGGGGCGCATGCTGGCGGCCGGCGCCTTCGGCAGCATCCTGGGCACGTTTTCTGCCGGTTTCGTGCTGATCTCGTGGCTTGGATCCGCCGGCACGCTGTGGCTCGTGGCCGGCTTGAACGCGGTGCTGGGCGCAGTTTTTCTGCCGGGCTTGTCCCGCCGCGGTGCGGCCCTCGCCTTGGCCGCCGCCCTAGTTCCGCTCGCCGTCATTTCGGGTGGCATCGCGGTCCCCGGGTTCGCGACACCTTGCCAGGTGGAGAGCCGCTACTACTGCATCCGGGTGGATCCGGCCGATGATCAGACCGGCCGCGCCTCGCGGCTGATGGCGCTCGACCATCTGGTGCACAGCGTCAACGACGAGGCCGATCCGCAGGTGCTGTTCAGCCCCTATCTGCATCTGGTGGACGAGATTGCCCGGTACCGATTCGCCGCGCAGCCGATCTCGGCGTTCTTCATCGGCGGTGGCGGCTTCACGCTGCCCCGCGCCTGGCAGGCCCGCAATCCGCTAAGTGACCTGACGATCGCCGAGATTGATCCGCTCGTCACCCGTCTGGCGCAGGGCAGACTATGGTTCGAGCCGGGCGAAAACACCCAGGTACAGGAACTTGACGCGCGGGTGGCGCTTGGCCGGATTGCCGAGGGCGCGCGCTTCGACGTGGTGTTTGGCGATGCCTTCCACGACATCGCGATCCCGGCGCATCTGATTTCCGACGAGTTCAATGCTCTGATCGCAGCACGGCTCAAGGACACGGGGTTCTATGTGCTCAATGTGGTCGACAACCCCACCAACCCCAAGCTTCTGGCCAGTCTGCTGCGGACGCTGAATCGCCGGTTTCCGTTGCTCGAGGTCTGGGTGGAGCCCCGCGACATCCGCGGCGCCCGCCGCGCAACCTTCATCGTCTATGCGGCCCGGCAGCCGAGCGGCCTTGAGGCGACGCATCGCGCCACCTACGGCTATCGCCATCTGTGGCTGCGCATCGATCTCCGGTCCATCGACGTCGACGGTCTTGGCCTTGTACTGACGGACGATTTCGCGCCCGTCGACCGGCTGCTCTCAGGCCTGTGGCTGGGGGGCGACTAGGCGTGGGGTCCGCATAACCTGTCCATCCGCCGCGAAGCCGGAAGGGCGCGCCAGCGGATTGAGTCTGGACGAAACAGAAAAGCCGGCCCCTGGAGGCCGGCCTTTCCAACACGGTGTTGAACGGAGGGTGTCCGTCCGGAGCCGTCTTACATGGTGCTCTTGTCGGCGTTGGGGAAGAACAACTGCTGGCCGTCGACCATGTACGACGCAATCGCCTTCTGGCCTTCGGCGGACAGCATCCAGTCGATAAACGCCTGGCCTTCCTTGGCTTTCACGTTCGGGTGCTTCTCGGGGTTCACCAGGATGACGCCATACTGATTGAACAGGCGATCGTCGCCCTCGACCACGATCTTGTAGTCGCCCTTGTTCTTGAACGCGATCCAGGTGGCACGGTCGGAGATCGTGTAGGCGCCCATGCCGACGGCGGCATTCAGCGTCGCGCCCATGCCGGAGCCGGTCTCGCGGTACCAGGAACCCGACGCGGCGTCCGGGTCGACCCCGGCTTCCTTCCAGAGCGCCTTTTCCTTCTTGTGGGTGCCGCTGTCGTCGCCGCGCGAGGCAAACGGCGCACCGGACGCCGCCAGCGCCTTCAGCGAGCCGAGAATGTCGCTGGAACCGCTGATTTTGGCCGGATCCGCCGCCGGGCCGACGATGACGAAGTCGTTGTACATCAGGTCGGAGCGCTTCACGCCGAAGCCGTCGGCGACGAATTTCTCTTCCGCCGGTTTGGCGTGCACCAGCAGCACGTCGCCGTCGCCGTTGCGGGCATTCTTGATGGCCTGGCCGGTGCCGACGGCGACGACGCGGACCTCGATGCCGGATTTCTCCTTGAACATCGGCAGGATGTAGTCGAGCAGGCCGGAGTTCTGCGTCGAGGTGGTCGACTGGACGACGATGAACGGGTCGTCGGCGCGGGCGAAATCGGCCGGCTGCGCCAGCATCAGGGCGGCGCCGAGGCCGAGCAGTTTCAGAAAGTTGCGTTTGCGCATGTTGGTCTCCGTTGTGGTTTCATCTCAAAGCCTCGAGGGGCTTCAAAGCAGCAGTCGGCCTTGCAGGAATTCGCCGGCCTGATGTGATGCCGGTGTCTCGAAAAAGCGTTCCGCCGCAGTGACTTCGCAGATACGGCCGGCGTGCATGAACAGCACGTCGTCGGCCAGCCGGCGGGCCTGGCCGATGTCGTGGGTGACGAACAGGACGCGGGTGCCGGCCTCGGCGGCGTCCATCACCAGGCTTTCGATTGCCGCGGTCGCGGCCGGATCCAGGCTGGCGGTGGGCTCGTCGAGCATCAGCAGTTCCGGGCGTGCCGCCAGCGCGCGGGTCAGCGCCAGCCGCTGCTGCTCGCCGCCCGAAAGGACCCGCGCGGGCGCCTTGGTCAGATGAGAAAGGTTTGCCTGTTCAAGTGCTTGGTCGGCGCGGCTGGCGCGTTCGGCGCGGCCGAGGCCGGCCGCCTTCAGGGCGTAGAGCACGTTGGCCCGGACCGAGCGGCGCAGCAGAACCGGCTTCTGGAACACGAAGCCGAGCCGATGGGCCAGGGCGCGCGACGGCGCGCCGCCGTTCCAGCAGACACGTCCTTCGTTTGGTGCGACAAGCCCGGCAAGTGTCCGCAACAACAGGCTTTTTCCGGCCCCGTTGGGTCCCATGATCATGGTGACGCTGGTCTGTTCACCGGCGATCCGATGCCGGGCACCGGCCGGGGCGGTGATGGTGATGTCGATGCCGTCGAGAAGCCTGCGGCCCGCACGCCGCAGTGTCAGGCCTTCACCATCGAGCGGCAGGATGCCGCCACAAGTCACTGATGTTGCCGCATTTTTTGTCGAGGACCCGGAGGGCGCCGCTGGTGGTTTGATGGGGCCTTGCAACATCACGGATAGCCTCAGGCGTAGGCGGTGCGGGCGGCGGAGGCCTTCAGGCCCATGACGCCGGCGTTCACGAGCACCGCGATGATGATGAGGATAAGTCCGAGACCCAGTGCCAGGGCGAGGTTGCCCTTGGAGGTCTCCAGCGCGATCGTCGTGGTCATCACGCGGGTGACGTGATTGATGTTGCCGCCGACGATGATCACCGCGCCGACCTCGGCCACGGCGCGCCCGAAGCCGGCCAGCAGGGCGGTCAGAAGGCTGTAGCGCGCGTCCAGCAGCAGGGTGCCGACCATGCCCAGGGTGCCGACGCCAAGCGTCTGGAGATACTCGGAATATTCGCCGCGCATGTCCTCGATCGTCTGGCGGGTCAGCGCCGCGACAATGGGGGTGACCAGCACCGCCTGCGCCGCGATCATGGCGCCGGGCGTGTAGAGCAGCTGCAGCGCGCCGAGCGGTCCGGCGTTGGACAGCGCGAGATACACCATCAGGCCGACGACCACCGGCGGAAGCCCCATCATGGCGTTGAGCAGCACGAGGACAACCGCGCGTCCGGGGAAGCGGGCGACGGCCAGCAGCGCGCCCAAAGGCAGGCCGATGAGCGCGGCAATGCCCACCGCCATCAGGCTGACGCGGAGTGAAAGCCCAACGATTTCAAGTAGATCCGCATCCATTGACAGCACGAGCCAAAAGGCGTGCAGGAACGCGGACGAAAAATCCTGCATTGAATCCTCCCGTGACACCCATCGTAGCAGCCTGACGGAAAATGTCTATTCCTTCGGAAAAATGAGCATATGCGGAGTAAAAATAAGATAAAGCATAAAAACGCATATCTCATGTGCATTCAAAAAGCCGTGTCAAATTTCAGTCTGTTTTGAAGAGTTTTGAGATGGTTTTGACGTCTTTTTGAATCGTTTTTGAATCCCGCGCGATCCGGATCTGAATGTGCCGGCGCTGGCGTCTTCGTCGGGGCGACGTGATCAGGGGGGCGGTCCCGGTTCCAGTCTCC
>JBFHII010000006.1:0-17529 GCA_041596535.1 Breoghania sp.
CGGTGCTGCTGATGAGCCTGGTGATCATCGCCGCCACCTCCGGCGCCAACCCGCTCAAGAGCCTGATCATGATGATGCTGGGCCTGGGGCTGGCGTTCATCGGCACCGATCCGCTGGGCGGCGTCGAGCGGTTCACCTTCGGCCTGTTCGAGCTCAAGTCCGGCATCCCGTTGCTGCCGATGCTGATCGGCGTCTTCGCCTTGCCGGAAATCATCTCGGTCATCGGCAGCCCGCCGATCAAGCGCGAGTTGCGCCGCATCGTCGGCGACAGGCTGAAACTCGCGGAATTCCGCAAATGCCTGCGCACAATCGGCCGCTCCACGGTCATCGGCACCGGCATCGGCATCATCCCCGGCCTCGGCCAGGTCGTCGCCGCGATGATGGGCTACACGGCGGCGAAGAACGCCTCCAAGACTCCGGAAAAATTCGGCAAGGGCGAGATCGAGGGCGTCGCGGCGGCGGAAGCCGCCAACAACGCGGTCAACGGCCCCACACTTGTGCCGCTGCTCACCCTCGGCATTCCCGGCGACAACGTCACGGCCATCCTTCTCGGCGCCTTCGTCGCGCAGGGCCTGCGCCCCGGCCCCGACCTGTTCGAAACGCAGGGCAGCATCGTCTTCGCCATCCTCGTCGCCATGCTGTTCGCCAACCTGATGTTCCTGGTGATCGGCTACCTGGCGATCCCGTTCTTCGCCCGCATCGTGACGATCAAGAATTCCCTGCTCATTCCCGGCGTCATCATGTTCGCCTTCGTCGGATCCTACGTCTATCGCTCCGACGTGACCGACCTGCTGATCCTGGTCGCCTTCGGCGCCTTCGGCGTGATCGCCCGGGCCGCCAGGTTCGATGTCATGCCGATGGTGATGGGATTCATTCTCGGCGTGCCGCTGGAATATGCCTTCGGACAGACCATGGCGATGTCGCAGGGAAACCTGGTCTGGTTCGCCCTGACGGAGCGCTGGGGGATGCTCGGCATCCTCCTCGCCACGCCGGTCATCGGCTTCGTCCTGTGGCGCCGCATGGCCAGAGCCGCGCACCGTTCAAAACAGAGGACGTACGAACTGCAGGCCCCACAATAACAACCGGCCTGCCCAAGGTTCCAAACTCGGAACCGCCTTTCGAAGGGAGGATTAGATGCTGAGACGTTCCATGCTGAAAGCCGCGTTTGGCGCCGCGGCCGCGATGACCGCATTGGTTGCCGCCGCCCCCGCCAGCGCCGAATATCCCGAAAAGCCGGTCACAATGGTCATTCCGCTCGGTGCGGGCGGGTCGCATGACCTCAACGCCCGGGTGATCACCAGCATCATCCCGGCCTATCTCGGCCACGCGATGATCGTCCGGTTGACCCCGGGCTCCGGCGGCCAGAAGGGCACGCTGGAAGTCGCCAAGGCGGAGCCCGACGGCTACACGTTGCTGTTTTCCCACAACTACATTGACATGCTGCAGCAGCACGTGGAGGACCTGCCCTACGATCCGAACAAGGATTTCATTCCCGTTGCCCGGATCAACTACGCCCCGGCCGGCATCGTCGTGCGCGGCGACAGCCCCTACAAGACGTTTGACGACGTTCTGGAATACGCCAAGGCCAATCCCGGCAAGATGCGCATGGCCCACACCGGCAACTGGGGCGCCACCTTCGTGCCGGCGGCCCAGCTCATGCAAGCCACCGGCACCCAGTTCAACCTGGTGCCCTACAAGGGCGGCGGCCCGGCCATGCAGGCGCTGCTGAGCGGCGACGCCGACATCACCATGGGCTTCCCGGCGACGCTGGCCAATCTGATCGATTCCGGCAAGGTCAGGATTCTGGCGACCGCCGGCGAGGAGCGCATGTTCGATGACGTGCCGACCTTCCAGGAGATCGGCGTCTCCGGCGATGCCGGCTTCATGCACCGCGTCGTCCTGGCGCCGGCCGGCACGCCGCAGGATGTCCTCAACAAGCTGTCGGAGGCCTTCACGGCCCTGCAGGAGGACAAGAGCTACAAGCAGCTGATGCGCCGGCTGGGCGAAAACACCGCCTATCTCGACGGCGCCTCCTATCAGGAACTGCGCGCCGCCCAGGCGGAGAACTACAAGGCGCTCGTGGCCGAGATCACGGCGCAATAGCCACCCTCTGCCTGCCAACTCCCGGGCGGCGCCACGCCGCCCGGCCCTTTTTTCGCTGAAAGATCATTCGCCATGACCATCAAGCAGAAGGCAGTCTGGCGCTTCCGCATCGCCGGAAAGCAGCACAGCACGACGAAAAGCACCGCCGAGGCCCGCGGCATGTCGATGATCATCGACGAGCCGATCGAACGCGGCGGCACCAACGAAGGCCCGATGCCCGTGGAATTCGTCATGACGGGCCTGGCCGGCTGCACCCATGTGATCTCCAACAAGCTGGCCAATCACTACGGCGCGCCGATCCGCGCGATGGACATCGACATCATCGCCACCATGGACAGCCGCGGCACGCGCCTCATCGAGCCGATCGACGTTCCCTTCCCCAAGGTGGTCATCAATATCCGGGCCGAGATGGACGGGCCGGAGGCCGCCATCGGCCAGGTGATCGCCAACCTGAGGCATCACTGCGCGGTCTCGAAGATGCTGCAGCAGTCGGGCACGGAAATCGTCGAGAACTGGACGGTCAACGGCACGCCGCGCGACGCCGCATGACCGACCGTCGCGGCCATTGGCCCGCCCGACTTCACGCCATGCCCGACTTCATGCCATGGCAGAGGCGCGCCGGACCTGAAGCGTCCTCCGGATGAAGGCCAGCACGAAGAGGCCGGTCAGGATCAGAACGATCGTCGGCGCCGGCGCGCTGTCGATGTGAAAGCTGAGATAGACCCCGCCCAGCATCGACACCATGCAGGCCAGCACCGCGACGCCCAGCATCCGCTGAAAACTGCGCACCAGCAGGAAGGCGATCGCCCCGGGCGCGATCAGCAGCCCGACTGCGAGGATCAGGCCGGTTGCCGAAAGCGTCGCGACGATGGTCAGCGACAGGATCGCCAGCAGGCCGTAGTGCAGCAGCCCGACCGGCAGGCCCGAGACGCGCGCCTGCGCCGGGTCGAAGGCGTGCAGCATGAAGTCCTTCCATTTGACCACAAGCACCACCGCCACGAAGAGCGAGATCAACGCCGCCGTCCACAGGTCGTCCGCGCCGACACCCAGCATGTTGCCGAACAGGATGTGATCGAGGTGGACGTTGGTCTTGACCGCGACGAACATAACGATACCCAGCCCGAACATGCCGGAGAACACCACGCCCATCACCGTGTCCTGCTTGATGCGGCTGTTGTCGGACAAATAGCCCGTCGCGATGGCCGTGACCATGCCCGCCGCGAAGGCGCCGATGATCAGCGGAATGCCGGCGATATAGGCCAGGACGATGCCGGGCAGCACCGCGTGACTGACGGCATCGCCCATCAGCGCCCAGCCCTTGAGCACCAGGAAGCAGGACAGCAGCGCGGTGGGCACCGAGATGATCATCGAGATCCAGAAGGCGTTCTGCATGAAGCCGAACTGGAACGGCTGCAATAGCGTGTCGATCATCGCGCGCCCTCCTCATCCAGAGCGCCATCCTCTTTCAGCGCCTCCGCCGCCTTGCGCTTTGCCGCCAGCAGTCCGTGTTTCGGCGCCAGCACGAAGGTGGCGAGGAAGATCGCCGTCTGCAGCACCACGATGACGCCGCCCGTGGCCCCGTCGAGGAAGAAGCTGATGTAGGCGCCGGTGAAGCTGGTTGCCGCGCCGATGGCGACGGAGGTGGCGATCAGTCTCGGGAAGCGGTCGCAGAGCAGATAGGCGGTCGCCCCCGGCGTCACCACCATGGCGATCACCAGGAAGGCGCCGACGGTCTGCATCGCCGCCACGACGCTGGCCGACAGCAGCATGAAGAACACCGCCTTCAGCAGCCCCGGGCGCAGCCCGATCGAGCGCGCATGGCTTTCATCGAAGAACACCACCATCAGGTCCTTCCATTTCAGCAGCAGGATCGCCAGCGAGACGAAGCCGATGATCGCCAGTTGCAGCGTGTCTTCGGGGGTGATCGCCAGGATGTTGCCCATGGTGATGGTCTGGATCGACACCGACATCGGGTTGACCGAGGCCATGAACAGCCCCAGGCCGAAGAACGAGGTGAAGATGATGCCGATGACCACGTCGACCTTCAGCCCCGACCGGTCGGACAGGAACAGCATCGCCGCCGCCGCCAGCCCGCCGGAGATGAAGGCCCCGAGCGCGAACGGCAGCCCGAGGATATAGGCGCCGGCAACCCCCGGCACCACGGAATGCGACAGCGCATCGCCGATCAGCGACCAGCCCTTGAGCATCAGGTAGGAGGACAGGAAGGCGCAGACCGCGCCGACGAGCGCCGAGACCCACATGGCATTGGTCATGTAGCCGTAGGAAAACGGCTCCAGCAGCAGGCTCATGTCTGCTCCTCCGTGACCTTGGTCTTCTCGCCATATTGCACGAAGGGGCGCTCGTCATCGGTAAGGATCGTCAGCCTGCGCGCGTCGTCATCGTCGTGCAGGTCGGATCCGCTAAGCGTGAAGTGCCGCAGAACGCCACCGAAGGCGGCTTCGAGGTTGCCGCGGGTAAACGTCGTCTCCGTCAGGCCATGGGCCAGCACCGTGCCCTTGACCAGGATGGTGCGATCGCAGAATTCCGGCACCGACCCGAGGTTGTGGGTCGAGACCAGCATCACGCGGCCCTCGTCGCGCAGATCGCGCAGAAGCGCGATGATCTGCTCCTCTGTCTTCACGTCGACGCCGGTAAACGGTTCGTCCAGCAGGATCACCTGGCCGTCCTGCGCCAGGGCCCGGGCGAGAAACACCCGTTTCTTCTGTCCGCCGGACAGTTCGCCGATCTGCCGGTGGCGGTAGTCCTGCATGCCCACCCGGACAAGCGCCGCATCCACCGCATCGCGGTCGGCCTGGGCGGGCCGCCGCAGGAAGCCCATGTGCCCGTAGCGGCCCATCATGACCACGTCCTCGACCAGCACGGGGAACGACCAGTCGACCTCCTCGGCCTGCGGAACATAGGAGACGAGGTTGCGCTTCAGCGCCTCCCTGACGCTGAGGCCAAGCAGCGTGATCTCGCCGCGGGCGAGCGGCACGAACCCCATGATCGCCTTGAAAAGGGTCGACTTGCCGGCCCCGTTGACGCCGACGAGCGCCGTGACAGTGCCGCGCGGGATCGCGAAACTGGCTTTGCGCAGCGCGGTGTGACCGTTGCGGTAGGTGACGGCGACGTCCCGCGCCTCGATCCCCGCCTCGGCCTTGTCCGGCTTTGCGGCCGTCAGTATCTGGCTTGCATCATTCATCGTGAACTTTCTGCCGGAAGGGTCGGTGCCCGCAACGAAGAAGACCTCCCGCGCGGCAACACGCCCGGGAGGATCCATGGGAAGCGAAACGGTTCAGTTCGCACCGCCTGTCAGTCCGTCAGCCACCGTCTGCGAGGTCACCCTCAGAAGGTCGAGATAGCTCGGAACCGGGCCGTCGGGCTCCGACAGGCTGTCGACATAGAGCACCCCACCATAGCGCGCGCCGGTTTCCCGGGCGACCTGTTCGGCGGGCGCCGTGTTGACGGTGCTTTCGCAGAACACCACCGGGATGTCATTGTCCCGCACGCCGTCGATCACCGCGCGCACCTGTTGCGGCGTGCCCATCCGGTCGGCGTTCATCGGCCACAAATACAGCTCCTTCATCCCGAAATCGCGCGCCAGGTAGCTGAACGCCCCCTCGCAGGTCACCAGCCAGCGCTGGGCCTCGGGGATCGCGGCGATCTTCCGGCGCAGCGGCTCGAGAGTGTCGCGCAACGCGCTCTTGTAGGCGGACGCATTGGCCACATAGGTCGCGGCGTTCTCGGGATCATGCGCGGCAAACGCATCGAGGATATTGTCGATATAGACAAGCGCGTTGTCGAGGCCCATCCAGGCATGCGGGTTGGGCTGGCCCTCGTAGGCGCCCGCCGCGATCGGGATCGGATCGATGCCCTCGGTCAGCGTCACGGACGGCACGTCGCCGAGATTGTTCAGAAACTGCTCGAACCACAGTTCGAGGTTCATGCCGTTCCACAGGATCAGATCGGCCCCCTGCGCGCGGACGATATCCTGCGGCGTCGGCTCGTAGCCGTGAATCTCCGCGCCCGGCTTGGTGATCGAGACCACGTCGGCCGCGTCGCCCGCCACGTTGCGTGCCATGTCGGCGAGCACCGTGAAGGTCGTCACGACTTTCATCCGGCCCTCGTCGGCCAGGGCAGCGCCTGCCATCAGCGCGATTGCGGCCACGGCCCCGATCAGCCGCGTCATCATCGAAGTCATGCAGGTTCCTTTCGCGGATTCCCGGGCAAGTCAGCGCTCGCAATCCGCCTTGCGGCGCATGAATTGCGAGTGCGTCGCAATATGAATATCCGATGCCGCAGATTTTGCAACTGCAAATCACTCGCAACACGAACTTTCGTGCCGGTCGGTTCCCGACCCATCGCGCCCTCCTCTTCCTCCATGATACCGCGCAGCCGAACGAAAACCTTGCTGCCGACGCCGCCGATTTGACAGGCCAAGGCCCGCGAATGTTGCATAATGGCCCCCGTGCCACCGCCGCATTCCGCCATCACTTCGGGACCTGCCCCATGCCGCACCTCCGGATCCTGCCCCTCGCCCTCCTCGCCGCAGTCCTCTTTTCCGCTAAAGAACCCGTGATGGCTCAGGACACGGTGGCGCCGGCCGGCCCGGTGATCGAGATCGGCGAGGCGGTCACCGCCGACGCGGAAATCCGCCGGCGCATCGAGAAGATCTTCGAAGAGATCGAGGGACTGGGAACGATCAGCGTCACGGTCAGTTCGGGCGTCGTCACGCTCAGCGGCCAGGTCGGCGACGCCCCCTTGCGCCACAAGGCGGAGGACCTGGTCAGCCGCGTCTCCGGCGTGGTGGCCATCGAGAACATGCTCACCGAACAGACCGCCGTCGGCGAGCGCCTGAAACCCGTCATCGGCCGGTTCGAGGCCCGCGTGCGGCAAACGCTCGATTACCTGCCGCTGATCCTGGTCGCGGGCGTCACATGGCTGCTGATCGGCATGGCCGGCTGGTTCGTGACGTCACGCAGCCAGCCGTGGAACTGGCTGACCCCCAACGCCTTCATCGCCGATCTCCTGCGCCAGACCGTGTCGCTCGGCTTCATCGTGCTCGGCGCGGTGGTGGCGCTCGATATTCTCGGCGCCACGGCCGTGCTCGGAACCATCCTCGGCGCGGTCGGCATCCTCGGTCTGGCGATCGGCTTCGCGGTCAAGGACACGG
Organism: Breoghania sp.; assembly: GCA_041596535.1. Taxonomy (GTDB): domain Bacteria; phylum Pseudomonadota; class Alphaproteobacteria; order Rhizobiales; family Stappiaceae; genus Breoghania. Next base: position 7,277 of record JBFHII010000006.1, read on the forward strand.
TGGAGAACTACATCGCCTCCATCCTGCTCTCGATCCGCCGGCCGTTCCAGCCGCGCGACATCATCGCGCTGGAGGGACTGGAGGGCTACGTCATCCGGCTCACCGCCCGCGCCACCATCCTGATGGACCGCGACGGCAACCACCTGCGCATTCCCAACGCCACGGTGTTCAAGGCCAACATCGTCAACTACACCCGCAACCCCGAGCGCCGGTTTTCCTTCGAGCTCGGCGTCGATGCGGACAGCGTGCTGCATGAGGCGCTGGACGTGTGCCACGAGACGCTCGCCAGTCTCGACTTCGTGCTCGCCGATCCCGAACCCGCCGCCTGGATCGAGGAAGTCGGCGATTCAAACGTGCTCATCGGCATCGCCGGCTGGATCAACCAGACCGAGACCGATTTCGTCAAGGCGCGCTCGGAGGCCATTCGGACGGTCAAGACGGCGCTCGAGGAAGCGGGCTTCGCCCTGCCCGAGCCGATCTACCGGCTGCGGTTCGACAACGGCACCGCACCCGCCGCAATTGACCGCGTCGCTGCGGAAAAGCCGGCGAGCCAAATCGCGCCGACCCGCAGGCAGATCCCCGGCAGCGCGCCAAGCGAGCAGGTCACCGACACCAAGGCCGATCCGTCGGTGCTGCGCAAGATCGATGACGAGCGCAGCCAGGACGGCGACACCGACCTGCTGTCCGAGGACGGGCACGATGAACTGGGCGCCCGCCCCACGGTTTGAATGGGCAACCGGTGACGTGACACCGCCGGTGAGCGGCGCGCGTCAGCGCTTGACGAGCCCGGGATGCGCGCGGCGGATGACCGGCGAGACCACCTGGTCGCTGATCGGCACGTCCCAGACCGCCGCCCCGCCCTGGCGGGCGAAGGCCTCCACCAGGTCTGGCAGCGCGGCAAGATCGCTGACGGTCTCGCCGCCGATCCCGAAGCCGCGCGCGATCGCGGCAAGATCGGTGCGACCGAACACGGCGCCCGAATCCGACAGGCCCTCCGCGCGCAGCTTGTGGATTTCCGAGCCGTAGGCCCCGTCGTTCAGCACCACGATCAGGATGTTCAGCCCGTGCCGGCGGATGGTTTCCAGCTCCTGCACATGCATCAGCAGGCTGCCGTCGCCGTCGAACATCACGACGGGGCGCTCGGGACAGGCCGCCGCCGCCCCCATGGCAAACGAGATCCCGTTGCCGATGGCGCCGAACTCGCGGATCGTCAGGAAGCGCTCGTACGGCCGGCGCGGCATCTGCGCGACGTAATACGAACAATGGCCAGAAGAATTGACCAGTTCCCAGTCCATCGGGATCGCCGTATCCAGCGCCATGGCCACGTCCCGCGGATCGTGCACGCCCTCCTGCGCGGGAAACGCCATGCCGTCCGCCGGCGTCGTGGCGATGGCTTCCGCCAAAGCGGGCGTGCGCCACTGCGCCGGCCTCGGCGCAATCGCGTTGCACAGCGCCTCGACACCCAGCCGCGCGTCGGCGCGCAAATGGCTGTCGATCGCCACCCGCCCCTGGCTCAGGGTGATCGGGTCGACGTCGATCTGCAGCACCCGCGCCTTCGGCCACAGCTTGCCCGCATCGGCGTTGTGGCGCGCCACCGAACCGCCCACGGCGATCACCAGGTCCGCTTCCGCCAGACAGGCCCGCGCCATGTCGGAGGCAAAGCCGCCGGCAATGCCGATGGAGAACGGATCGTCGTGGAACAGCCCGCGGGCGGGCAGCGAGGTGGCCAGCAGCCCGTCGCAGGTCTCGGCCAATGCCTTGCAGGCCGCGGCAGCCCCGGACTCGACCGCGCCAAGGCCAGCCATCACGACGATCTTCTCCGCACCGTCGACAAGCGCGGCGATGCGCGCCAGATCGTCCGGGTTGGGCGGCATCGGCGAGACGGCGGGCATCAGCTCCCGTGATGGCACCGGCAGCGCCGCATCACCGTCCCAGTCGAGTTCCTGCAGGTCGAACGGCACGCCAAGGACCACGGGACGGCGTTCGCGCCGCGCCTGCACGAAGGCGTCGCGGATGGCAGTCGGCATGCGCGCCGGCCAGTGCAGGCTGTGGTAGGCCGCGCCTGTCGCGGTGACCAGCGGCGCCTGGTCGATTTCCTGATTGTACCAGCCGGCTTTCAGCGGCGCCTCGCCCGCGATCACCACCACCGGCAGATGCGCCCGCACCGCCGCCGGCAGCGCCGTCATCAGCTGCGTCAGCCCGGGACCGCAGGTCACCGTCGCCAGCCCGACGTCGCCGGTCTTGCGCGCAAAGGCCATCGCGGCGGCCACGGCGCAATGCTCGTGCCGCACGTAGATCATCCGGCAGCCGGCCTCGCCGAGGCGCGTGGCGAAGTTCATGTTCGCGTCGCCCATCAGCGCGAAACAGGTGCCCGTTCCCTCCTGCGCGACGGTGCGCGCGATCATGTCATAGGTGTGCATGTTGCTCCGTTTCCGCGTCCGGTCGCTCAGGCGCGCGTGAACGCGCAGCGCTCCGGTCGCACCAGGACGATGCGCGTCCGCCGAAGGAACGCGGCATCACTTCGACAAGACGGTCCCGCGACAGCTGCCGCGGGACCGCAATCAGATCAGACGAACGGCCATGGCAGCCGGACGAACTCCTGCAGCAGGCCCGGCGGGAAATCGCGGTGCAGCGTGTTCGCAAGGAAGCAGATCGCCGCGATGCCGGCCGCGGACATGAACAGCGTTTTCACCCAGCTCAATCCGCCGCGCACCCGGAAGAAGGCGACCATGAAGATGGCCAGCGCCAGGATGAACCCGAGCAGCGAGGAGAGCAGCAGCAATCCGGCGAACCAGGCCAGCGTCTGCCACAGCCCGTGCGGCGCCTTGGCATCCTCGCCGCCGGCTTCCGCGTCCGCGAAGATCAGCGCGCCTTCCGGTGCGCGCATCATGCGCACCAGCAGGATGACCAGCGCGATGATCCCGACGGTCGCCACCGTCAGCGGGAAGATCTTGTCGGACATGAGGTTGATCCGCGCCGCGTCGATCCAGGCGACGGTCGTGTAGCCGAGCAGCACCAGCAGGAAGATCAGCGGCGCGCGCTTGCGGCCGGTCTGCACATCGCCTTCCGAGCGGATCTGCTTTGCCTGGCGCAGGCCGACGATCACCGAAATGATGGTGACCAGCGCGATGCCGAGCACGATCGGCGATGCGACGTATTCGAGCCCCTGCTCCATGCCGAGGCGGAACTTGTAGCTGGCGATCTGATGCGCGTTGTTGGCGAAGTTCTCCACCTGGTGCGACAGCACAAAGCCGATCAGGAAGGCCGGCCGCGACCAGTCGAAGCGGCGCAGGAAGATGCCCAGCACGCCGATCGCGAACAGCGACACCAGGTCGCCCAGCGACTGGCCCGACTGGAACGCCGCAAAGGCGATCATCATGAACAGATACGGCGCCAGCAGCGTGAAGCGGATCGTCGTCAGCTTGGCGATGCCGCCGGACAGGCCGATGCACAGGCCCGCGCCCACGACATTGGCCAGCGCCAGCGACCAGACGATCGTGTAGGTGATGTCGAGGTCGTTCTGGATGAGCTGCGGTCCGGCGTCGATGCCGAGCAGCGCCAGGCCGCCGATGAACACCGCCATCGACCCGGAACCGGGAATGCCGAAGATCAGCGTCGGAACCAGCCCGCCGCCCTCCTTGGCGTTGTTGGAGCTTTCCGGCCCGATCACGCCGCGCACGTCGCCGGATCCGAACTTGGACTTGTCCTTGGAGGTCTGCACCGTGTGACCGTAGGCGATCCAGTCGACCACCGAGCCGCCAAGCCCGGGAATCACCCCGACGATGACGCCGATGACGGAGCAGCGGATCGACAGCCAGAGGTTGGCGTACCAGTCGCGTACGCCCTGCATCCAACCGGCGCCCAGCTTCGCGTCCTTGGCGATCGACTGGTCGTGCCGCAACAGGCCGACGATTTCCGGCACCGCGAAGATGCCGAGACCGACGACCACCAGCTTGATGCCGTCGATCAGGTAGGGAACGTCATAGGTCGACATGCGCAGCGAACCGCCGGCGCCCGCCTCGCCGATCGAGCCCACCAGCAGCCCCAGGCAGGCCGCGGCCAGGCCCTTGAGCGGCAGCCGGCCGGCCATGACGGCCACCATGCTGAGGCCGAGAACCGTCACCATCAGCATTTCCGGCGTGCCGAAGGCCAGCACCAGCGGACGGGCGATCAGGATGAAGAATGTCAGAACGGAGGCGCCCAGCAGCCCGCCGAACAGCGACGAGGCGAAGGCGGCCGACAGGGCGCGCGCGGCCTCGCCCCTGCGCGCCATCGGGAAACCGTCCAGCACCGTCGCCTGGCTGGCCGACGATCCCGGAATGCCCATCAAGACGGAGGCGAACGTATCGGACGTCGGCACCACGGCGATCAGCCCGACCATCAGCGCCAGGCCGGAGACCGGATCCATGCCGAACATGAAGGGCAGCACGAGCGACAGTCCCGCGATGCCACCAAGGCCGGGAAACACCCCGACCGACAGACCGAGCACGACGCCCAGCACGAGATACATGATCTGCGCCGGCTGCAAGATAAGCGAAAACGCTTCGCCAAGCGCAGGCAGCGCCGTAGCAAGAATGTCCATACCACTGCTTTCGAAAGGAAAAGCCCCCGCGCCGTGGGAAACGGCGCGGGGGCGAGAGGATTACTTCAGGGTCACGCCGTAGGAGTCTTCGAGCCACTTGACCACGAAGGCCTTGGCTTTCGGATCGACCACGGTGCCGAGCTTCAGCGTGTTCTCGGCCTTCTTGCCGGTCACCTGCGGATAGACGCCCAGGGTGGCTTCGCTCATCTTCGGGAAGTCCGGACGGGCGATGATCGCGTCAAACGCGGCCTTGTAGGTTTCCTTCGCCTCTTCGGTCGCGCCCTTGGGCAGGAACACCATCTTCTGGGCCGGGAAACCGGCGATGAAGAAGGCCTTCCAGGCTTCCCAGGCCTCGCCCTCGGTCTTGCAGACCGGGGTCGCCTCGCAGACTTCCTTGAACGTCGGGATGTCCGGGACGGTCGGATCGCGGACGATGTTGCCGTCGTCGTCCAGCGCGCCCCAGGTCATCATCGGCACGGCCGAACCGGCTTCCACCAGCGGCACCACGCCCTTGAGGTAGGAAGCGGAGGTCTGGTAGTCGATGTTGGCTTCGCCGCGCTCGAACATCAGGCGGCCATCACCGCGTCCCTTGATGCCGAAGATCGGCTCGACCGACATGCCGAGCATTTCCCAGGCCAGCAGCGGCACCAGATCGAGGCGCGTGGCGCCCTGGCTGCCCCAGATGAAGTTGATGCCGGCGAGGCCGGAGGCGTCCAGCCCGTCCATCTTCTCCGCGATGTCCGGCGGCAGGAAGGCGACGCCGCCCGTGCCCGAGGCCAGCACCACGTTCCAGTCGCCATACTCGTAGCGCACGCGCGGATCGCCGAGCAGATACGGGAACTGCGTCGAGCCGGAGGATCCGAAGATCACCGTGCCCTTCGTGTCCTCGTAGGTCTCCTTCTGGAACCAGTTGGCACCCTTGGTCGAGCCCGCGCCCGGCATGTACTTCACGACCACCGTCGGATTGCCCGGCAGCGCTTCGCTGAGCAGCGGCGCATAGAAGTTGGCCCACTTGGCCGAGCCGCCGGATTCCGAGAACGGAATCACGAATTCGACGGTCTCACCAGTCAGGTCGAGGCCCTCGGCATGCGTCGCCGCTGCCGTGGTGAAAGACGCGGCAATCACGGCGGCGCCCATTGCAGCCCTGCGGGCCGTCAGTGTAACGGTCATGGTATTCCTCCCTTGCATGCGGCCGGATATTCCGGACCGGCCGCTCCTCAACCCAGCGAGCTTTCTTCGCTTGAAGCTCAAACCCTAAGCTGCGAAGCTTGCGTGAAACTGACAACGGGTGATCTTTTGCGAATTCTGATCGTCGAAGACAATGACAGCGTCGCCAAAGGTATCTCCTACCGGCTCGAAGATCGCGGTCATGCAACCGACATTGTACATGACGGCCTTGCGGCCGACGAATTTTTGCGCGGCGACGGCAATGACATCATCATTCTGGACGTCAACCTGCCGCGCCTGGACGGCCTGAGCATTCTGCGCAAGCTGCGCGCCCGGGGCGACCAGAGGCCCGTGTTGCTGCTCACCGCCAACGCCGATGTCGGCGCGCGGGTCGACGGCCTCGACGCCGGCGCCGACGACTATCTGCCCAAGCCTTTCGACATGGACGAGCTGGAAGCCCGGATTCGCGCGCTGTCGCGCCGCCAGGGTCAGCAGATCCGCACGGTGCTCGAGGCCGGCCCGCTGGTCTTCGACGTGCAGGCCCGGCAGGTCTATGCCGATGGCGACCTGATCGAGATGCCGCGGCGCGAACTGGCGGTGATCGAGATTCTGATGGCCAACCAGGACCGTGTCGTGTCCAAGACCCGGCTGCACGAGCAGGTCTACGGCACGGGCTCGGAGTTTGAGGACAGCGCCATCGAGGCGCATGTCTCGCGGCTGCGCAAGCGCATCAAGCCCTACGGCATCGACATCCGCGCGCAACGCGGCCTCGGATACCGCCTCTCCGGGGCACACCCTGCGTGATGTCCGGCTCCCTGCGGCTGCGGCTGTTCGCGATCATCCTCGCGCCCCTTCTCGTGATCTCTATCGGCATCGGCATCTGGCGCGTCGACGAGGCTAGGGACACCGCCGCCGATCTCTACGACAAGAGCCTGCTGTTCACCGCCCTCGCCGTGTCCCGCGACGTGGCGCTTCGCGACGGCGACGCCATTTCGCCGGAGACCGAAAAGCTGCTCGGCGCCACCGCCGGCGGCCCGGTGCGCTATCACGTCTATGCGCCCGATGGCGTCTTTGTCACCGGCTATGCGACGCCGCCGGTTCCGGTCAGCAGCATCTCCTCGCAGAACGAGGCCTTCGCCTATTTCGATGCCATCGACAAGGGCCGCGCCGTGCGCGTCCTGCGCCTGAAATACGTCACGCAGATCGCCGAATTCTCGGGTTCGTTCACGATCACCGTGTGGCAGGATGCGGACGTCCGCGAGAAGTTCGCCCGTGCCCTGGCCATCCGCGCCTTCGCCAGCATCGCGGCGCTGATCGGCACGGCCGCCTTTCTGGTCTGGTTCGGCGTCCACCTCGGCCTGAAGCCGCTCGTCGAACTCGAGGAAGCGGTCTCGCGCCGTAATCCGGAGGATCTCAGCCCGATCCAGCGCGCGGTACCGGTGGAAACCCAGGGGCTGGTGAACCGGCTCAACCGTCTGTTCGCCCAGGTCACCAACTCGATGGAGGCGCAGGCCGCCTTCATCTCCGATGCCTCCCACCAGTTGCGCAACCCGATCGCCGGCGTCCGCGCGCTTGGCGAATCCATCCTCACCGCGAAAACCCTGAAAACCGCCAAGGAGCGCGCCGCCGATCTCGTCGTCGCCGCGGCGAGAACCGGCGCATTGGCGGAAAACCTGATGACCCTGGAGCGCGCCCGCGCGGCCTCGCACCTGGCGCCCGTCGACAGGGTTGACCTGAACGTCATGCTGGCGGACGTGGTGTCGGCGACCCCATGCGCCCGCGCGCCGGTCACCTTTCACCGCGCGACCACGCCGCAGGTCGTCGCGGCCGATGAAACCATGCTGCGCGAGGCGGTGAAGAACCTGATCGACAATGCCTGCGTCCATGGCGGCGAGACACTCACCCGCATCGACGTTCGCCTCACCGGCACGCCGGAGCATGTGACGATCACCGTCGCCGACGATGGCGACGGCGTGGACCCAGCCGACTTCCCGACCATCCGCGCCCGCTTCGGCCAGGCCGATCCCGGCCAGGGAAGCGGCCTCGGCCTGTCGATCACCGAGGCAATCGCCAAGCGGCACGGCGGCAGGCTGGCGTTGAACGCGGTCGCACGCGGCTTTTCCGCGACCCTGATCCTGCCCCGGCGGCGCGCCTGAGCCTTGCGTCGCCGCACGGCTTCATTTCACTGCAATTGAAACGAACTCTTAGGCGCGGCCCGTGCCCGCGCCGTCAACCAAGCTCCGCAACCTCGAACACCGTCTCGTGGCTGGCCACGAACCCGCGTCCCTCCGGCGTTACCCAGCCGCGAAACATGCCCTCGGTGTTGTGCGAGGTGACGATCGCGCCATCCGCGCCCACGGCGATGCCGCCCGCGCCGACGCCCCGCGCCTTCAGGTCCCCGCAGATGACGCCGTCGGTGGCCTGCTGCAGGGATTGTCCGAGATAGGCTTTGCGGCTGGCGATCTCGTGGCCGACCACGTGGCGCAGGAAATCCTCGCCCTGCCCCGTGCCCGAGAACGCGCATACGCCGTCGCGCGCATAGGTGCCCGCGCCCAGCACCGGGCTGTCGCCGATCCGCCCCGCGGGCTTGTTGTTGAAGCCGCCGGTTGACGTCGCCGCCGCCAGGTGACCGCGGCCGTCGAGCGCCACGGCGCCGACGGTGCCGTGCTTTTCCGCCTCGCTCGCCGCCTTGAAGGTCCCCGCCGTGGCATGCGCCTTCATCGCGGCCAGCGCCGCGACGCGCTTCTGCGTGGTGAAATACGCCGGCTCCACCATCGCCAGCCCCTGCGCCTCGGCGAAACGGTCCGCCGCCTTCCCACCCAGCAGCACCGCCGCACCCGAATCCATGAGCCGGCGCGCCAGCCGCACCGGGTTGCGGGTGCGCCGCACCAGGCAGACGCCGCCGCCGGCGAGCGTCGCGCCATCCATCACCGAGGCGTCAAGCTCGTGTTCGGCGTTCTCGTTGAGCGCGGCACCGAAACCGGCGTTGAAATGCGGGCTGTCCTCCATCACGACGACCGCCGCCTCCACCGCGTCGAGCGCGGATCCGCCCGCCTCGAGCACCGCCCATCCGGCGCGCAGGCTGGCGGCGAGATCGGCGCGCGCCGCCGCCCATTCCTCGTCCGGCAGATCGCGCAGCGCCATCACCCCGCAGCCGCCATGAATGGCCAGTGCAATCGGCATCGATGTTTGCCTCCCGCTGCGCGCTGCCGTCGTCACCCGGCTCAGATCGCCGTCTTCAGGCTCTCGTCGAGATAGATCTCGCGCAGTTTTGCCGCCACCGGACCGGGTGTGCCCGATCCCACCGGCGCGCCGTCGATCTCCACCACCGGCAGCACGAAGGTCGAGGCCGAGGTCACGACGGCCTCGTCCGCGGCTTTCGCCTCCTCGAGCGTGAAGGCGCGTTCCTCGACCTTCATCTGCGCGCTGCGCGCCAGGCGCAGCACCGCCGCGCGGGTGATCCCGTGCAGGATATCGTTGGTCAGGTTGCGGGTGATGATCACGCCGTCCTTGACGATATGCGCGTTGTTCGACGAGCCTTCGGTGACCAGACCGCCCTCGACCAACCAGGCATCGTCGCATCCGGCCTTCTTGGCCATCATCTTGCCCATCGAGGGATAGAGCAGCTGCACCGTCTTGATGTCGCGGCGGCCCCAGCGGATGTCGTCGATGGCAATCACCTTGATCCCGGTCTTGGCCTTGGGATTGTCGACCAGCTTGGGGTTCGCCTGGGTGAACATCACCAGGCTGGAGGGAACCTCGGCCGGATCGGGGAACGCGAAATCGCGGTCGCCGGACGTGCCGCGGGTAACCTGCAGGTAGATCAGGCCGTCCTCGAGCGCATTGCGGCTCACCAGTTCGCGGTGGATCTCCAGCAGGTTCTCGGCGTCGGGCGGCGGCGCCATATCAAGCTCGCCCAGCGAGCGCGTCAGCCGCGCGGCGTGCCCCTCGAAATCGATCAGCTTGCCGCCAAGCACGGTCGTCACCTCGTAGACGCCATCGGCCATCAGGAAGCCGCGGTCGAAGATCGAGATCATCGCCTGGTCATCGGGCACGTACTGGCCGTTCACATAAACAATTCGGCTCATCGGGAGCGGTTCTCCGGTTGCAGCTAGGATGCGCGATCATGCGTCGCGGTGAAGGGAAATGCCGGCGCCTCAGCCCCACAGGGCGGCGGCGGGGGGCGATACGCCGTCGGCGCCGTAGGCCAGCGGCTCGTCACGATCCTCGGCCAGCAGCAGCGGCCCGTCCAGATCGACGATCTCCGCGCCTTGCGCCAGAAGCACGGCCGGCGCCATCGCGAGCGAGGATCCGACCATGCAGCCGATCATCACCTGGTAGCCTTCCTTGCGCGCCGCGTCGCGCAGCGCCAGCGCCTCGGTCAGCCCGCCGGTCTTGTCGAGCTTGATGTTCACCACGTCGTACTTGCCCTTGAGCGCAGGCAGCGAGGCGCGATCGTGGCAGCTCTCGTCGGCGCAGAGTTGCACCGGCCGCGCCATCCCGA
>JBFHII010000007.1:0-17139 GCA_041596535.1 Breoghania sp.
TCACCGCATCGTGGCATTCGCGCCAGGCGCTGGAGCGGAACCTCGCGCAGCTGACATCGGAATTCATCGTCGCCGATGATGGCACGCGCATTGGCGGTGTCGCCTTCGCGTCCTGGTCCGATCCCGAGAGCAAGCAGGTGACGCTGCACCAGCTTTACGTCCATCCCGCATGCCAGGGTCAGCGGATCGGTGCAGCGCTCCTCGACGAGATCATCGACGCCTTTCCCGATGCCAACACGCTGAGGCTCGAGGTGGAGCCGGCCAACGAGAAGGCCATCGGCTTCTACCGGGCGAACGGCTTCGAGAAGGTCGGCGAGACGGCGGATTGCGGCGGCCGCACCGGCATTCCCGCCGCCATCTACGAGCGCCGTCTCGGCACGAACTAACACGCTCAACGCAAGAAGGCGCGCCGCCGGAGCCACGCGCCTTCCCAGACAATTCGAATCCGCAGAGAAACTCAGGCCGCCGTCAGCTTGGCCATGACCTCGTCGGAGACCTCGAAGTTGGTGTAGACGTTCTGCACGTCGTCATCGTCCTCGAGCGTCTCGATGAGCTTCATCAGCGTCGCCGCCTTTTCCTCGTCGACCTCGATGTCGTTCTGCGCACGCCAGATGATCTTGACCGATTCCGCCTCGCCCAGCGCGGCTTCCAGGGCCTTGGACACATCGCCCAGATCCTCGAAGGCGCAGGTGATCGTGTGGCCTTCTTCCTCGTCGGACTGCACGTCCTCGGCACCGGCCTCGATCGCCTGTTCCAGAACCATATCGGCGTCGCCGACCTCGGGCTTGTAGACGATCTCGCCGATGCGATCGAACATGAAGGAGACGGAGCCCGTCTCACCCAGCGTGCCGCCATTCTTGGTGAAGGTGGAACGCACGTTGGATGCCGAGCGGTTGCGGTTGTCGGTCAGCACCTCGACGATCACCGCCGTACCGCCCGGGCCGTAGCCTTCGTAGCGGATTTCCTCATAGTCGCTGGCGTCGCCCATCTGCGACTTGGAAATGGCGCGCTCGATGTTGTCCTTGGGCATCGACTGGCCGCGGGCGTTCTGGATCGCCAGGCGCAGGCGCGGGTTGCCGTCCGGATCGGGTCCGCCGACCTTCGCGGCTACCGTGATTTCCTTCGACAGCTTGGAAAAATGCTTCGCCCGCACCGCGTCCTGACGGCCCTTGCGGTGCTGGATGTTCTTGAATTTCGAATGGCCGGCCATGGATTATCTCTGCTTTCACGTGAGCCCCGCGGGCTCTGCCTCCGGGCGGAAACCGCATCGAGGTCCAGCAGAGACGAATGCCCCCGCGCCTCAATCCGGTCCCGAGATTGAAACGGTTGGCCGCTTATAGGCCCTCATGCACGCGAAATCCAGCGCTGCGCATGCCGTACACGCCTGCCGCGCGTCGGGGAATCCTCAGCTCCAGAAATCGGGAATGGTTTCGGACAGGTTGGGTCCCAGCCGCAGCGGCGCGATATCGGTGGCCAGTCCGGTGTCGAGATCCACATTCACCGCCACGCCGCAGATCGTCGCCTCCCCGGTGGCCGGCTGAAAACGCCCGCCGGGAATCTTGCGCAAAAACCGATTGACCGGCTCTTCCTTGTCCATGCCCAGCACGCCGTCATAGTCGCCGCACATGCCCGCATCCGACATGTAGGCGGTGCCGCCCGGCAGGATCTGGTGGTCTGCGGTGGGCACATGGGTGTGCGTGCCGACGACAAGGCTGACCCGGCCGTCCAGGAAATGCCCCATGGCCTGCTTCTCGCTGGTGGCCTCGGCGTGCATGTCGATGACCACGGCATCGGCCACCTCGCCCATCGGGCAGGCATCCAGCTCGCGCTCCACGGCGGCGAACGGATCGTCCAGCGCATCCATGTAGATGCGGCCCATGACGTTCATCACCAGCACGCGGGCGCCGTTGCGCGCGTTGTAGAGATTGGCGCCGCGGCCGGGTGTGCCCTTGGGATAGTTCACCGGCCGCAGCAGTCGGTCCTGGCGCTCAATGAACACCAGCGCCTCGCGCTGGTCCCAGGAGTGATTGCCGAGCGTGACGACGTCGGCGCCCGCGTCGATCACGTCTTGGCAGATCTCCTCGGTAATGCCGAAACCGCCGGCGGCGTTCTCGCCGTTGACCACGACGAAGTCGAGTGCATAGTCGTCGACCAGCGACGGCAACCGGTCGATCACCACGTTGCGACCCGTCTTGCCGACCAGATCGCCGAGGAACAACAGCCTCATGTCAGTTCGTATCCGTGCTTGCGGCCGGGCCTGCCTGGCCGGCGCAGATGATCGGTCCAGCCTCCGTCAGCACGCGGCCCAGAGGCATGTCGTGCGGCTCATCCGGCACGGCCTGCACTTCCTGCACCGAAAAGGCGATGCCGATCAAGATGCGCGGCCCCGCTTCTTCGAGTTTGGCGATGGCCCGGTCGTAGTGGCCCTTGCCGTAACCGATGCGATGGCCGCGCCGGTCAAACGCCGCGAGCGGCACCAGCAGCACGTCGGGCCGCAACTCCGCGGATGCCTCGGACGGCTCGGTGGTGCCGAAGCCCGCGGCAACCAGTTTCGTCTCGGGCGAGAGCTCGCGAAAGATCATCCGGGGATGGCGGACGACCGGCAGGCACAGCCGGTGGCCGCGCTGGCGGATGGCATGCATGAGAGGCCGCGGGTCGATCTCGTCGCGAATGGGCCAGAAACCGGAAACAACGGCGCCGGCAGGCAGGTCGAGACTGTCGAGATGGTCCAGCAGCACCAGCGAGCCCTCGATGCGCGTTTGCGGATCCAACGCGGCGCGGCGGTCAAGCGCCTCCCGCCGCAGCGCGTCCTTCGATGCGATGACTGCGGCGTCGGTCACGAAATCCGTCCTGGCATCATGGTGAGGTGATTGCAGCATGCCCGCGGCGATTCCGGCAGCAGGATAGCCGGCAGGGCAAGAGTGACTAGTTGGCGAAGCCGCCTCGGCCGTCCGAGGTTGCGATCCCGGGAACCTACAGCGTAGGTGGGCGCCGTGTGTCCGGGCCCACGGGCCCGGTCAGGAACAGCTCCCTTAGGGATCATTAAGGCCCCGGGGATTGTGTCTCAAACGCACCGCGCAGCGACGCCGAGAGCAGATATAGACCTGCACATGCCCGAGCGCCAGAGGCAGCCGACGAGATTGGCATCCGTTCCGTCGCCGTTCTCATCCGCCGCCGCCGGGATCGGCCAATGCCGAGATCAGCCGCCGGCGGTCCTGCCGGTCATCGCGACTGCCAGGGCGCTGATCTTCTCGACATTCATCGTGGCCGCTTCGACCGCGGCCTGCGCCAGGGCCATTGCCTCGTTGGCTTGCGCCGCCTCGCCGTCGCGCAGGATCATTTCCCCCGCCGCCCCCAGCAGCGCGTTGGCGATGGTCTGGGTGTTACGCAGATGGGCGACCGCATCCTGAACCGCCATCGCGGCGGCCTGCTCGATGATCGCTTCGTATCCGGCGGAACCGGAAGCAGCCGTCGCGAGCTCCGTCAAGGCTGTCTGCTGGCCGCCGCCAGATCCGGCGTCCTTCTTGGCATCCTGCTTGGCGGTCGAGTCGGGCGATTTGGCCGGCATGGTCTTACGCCCTCCCTGACCGCGACGCCTTCGCCGCTTTCTTCGACGCGGCTTCACGCGTCACATCATCGCCGCCGGCGGCCCTGAGAATGCGCGCCACCGCGACTGCCACCGTTGCGTTGGCCGTGATCGCCGCGTTTTGCTGCGCCTGCACAGCGTTGATCATGGCAAGACTGGCGCTTTGGGTGCGCGCCAGCATCCGCGTGGCCGCGGCGACGGCTTCGGCATCGGTTCCCATGGCGCCTTCGTCTGGCGGTGTCGTTGACTGCGGCATGTCGGTTTCCTGAAATAATCAATACAAAATTGCCTTTGCCGAACGTCACGCACGGCGGGCTACTTCTCGAGATCCTTGGGCGACAGCCCACCGAGCGCATAGATCTGCATGACGCCCTGGTTGGTCGCCGCCTGAGCCAGCACCGTCATCTGTTGCTGAGCGGCCACGGCGTTCTCGAACAGGATTCCCGTGGAATGCGCCATGGTCTGATACAGCGTGCTCATGGCCATGGCCGGAGCCTCGCCGATCACCTTCACGTTGGACTGGGTGACGGCGTCGGTTATTTGCGGGTTCACGGTGGTGGAATCGGGCAAATGAGCCTCCCTGCCTCAAAATCGGGGCGCACGCACGTCACGCGCATGCAAAAGTCAAAATCAAAAATGACGTAGCGTAAAATACATGGAACGCCAAACCGGGACGTTTGGCAAGCGCCCGGTCACATCAAAATGCCGTCTTCAGGACAGCGCCCGATCCGCCGCGTTGAGTTGTGACGTTACGACGAGGACGCGCGCACCGAGCGGTTCAGCGACTGCGCCAGTTCCTCGATGCGTCCGGCGGCCTCATCGACACGCTCAACGATCGTGTTTTCGCTTTCCTCGAGACGGTCGACGGTCGCGGCGCGCGATTCGCGCAAACTCGCGAGTTCGCCCTCCAGCCCCTTGATGCGGCGCTCGGCTTCAGAAAGCTGATCGACCATCATGATACCGGCCATGACCGTCAGCCGCTGGTCGCCGATCTCTCCGAACCCGCCCTTCAACTGGCCGATGGTCTCATTGAAGCGTTCGCCCAGTCCCAGCAACCGGTCTTCCTCGCCGTCGTCGCACGCCATGCGGTAATTGCGGCCATTGATCGTGACGGTCACTTGCGCCATGCGGCTTACCCTCCATGGGTTTCAAGAACGGTGCGAATGGATTCCATGGCGGAAACCAGACGCCGCGAGACTTCCTTGTTGGCGCTTTCCAGGCGCTCCGACCGACCTTCCGAGGTATCCAGCGTTTCCGCCAGCCGCGCGCGATCCTCGCCGAGCCGTTGCAACTCGTCCTGAAGTGCGGCCACCGTGGTGTCACTCTCGAGACGCCGGTTGACGGCCGCCTCGAGTTGACCGATCGCGGCGGACAGGCGGGAGAAGGCCGCATCAAGCTTGCTGGATTGCGTCATGATCTACCCCGGCGGACTGCTACAATCATCGCCACACTCGTCCTGTCTTCAGCCCCATGCGGTTGCCTGCGCCACAGACCCCGGCCGCGCAACCATACCGTCTTCGCCTTCGGACGACGGTCGAATCCCAGGCCGGAGAACCAGCCATCCCTCGGGCATGGACGCGCACTCCGGCTCCGCCCGGCGCATTCCGATCGAATATCACGATCCGCTTCGAAAGTGCATGAAGATCTATCCGGCATCCTCTTGCGAAGCCTAGGCTCAGGAGATTTGCCACGTCAATGCCGGTCCGGCGATTGCCAGGACGGAACCCACTGAATCTGCGTTGCGGCGACCGGTTGGATTGACTCGCCAAAGGTTCCTGCTATTTGTCGTGCGCCTCGCGGCAGGTGCTCACGCCAGACCGCGATTTCACCGGGCGCACGCCAGCTGCCCAAGCGACAGGACCTCGGACGAAAGCGTCGGCCGTACGGGCCGGTCCGTGCGACGGGAACCAAATGACCGATCTTCAAAAACACAACCGGATGGCCAACGCGATCCGCTTTCTCGCCATCGATGCCGTCGAGCAGGCAAAGTCCGGACACCCCGGTCTGCCCATGGGCGCCGCCGACATTGCCACCGTGCTCTTCACGCGGTTCCTGAAGTTCGATCCCACCGCGCCGAACTGGCCGGATCGGGACCGCTTCGTGCTGTCCGCCGGACACGGCTCGATGCTGCTCTACGCATCGCTGCACCTGCTGGGCTACGAGGACTTCACGCTGGAGCAGCTGAAGAACTTCCGCCAGATCGGCGCGCTAACGGCGGGCCACCCCGAATACGGCCACGGCGCCGGCATCGAGACAACCACCGGCCCGCTCGGCCAGGGCATCGCCAACGCCGTCGGCATGGCACTCACCGAGCGCATCATGAACGCCCAGTACGGCGACGACGTCGTCGACCACCACACCTATGTGCTGGCGGGCGACGGCTGCCTGATGGAAGGCATCAGCCAGGAAGCCATCTCCCTGGCCGGTCATCTGCAGCTCTCCAAGCTCATCCTGTTCTGGGATGACAACGGCATCTCGATCGACGGTGCGGTGAGCCTGTCCGATTCCACCGACCAGATTGCCCGCTTCGAGGCGTCCGGCTGGAACACCATTCGCGTCGACGGCCACAATGCCGACGAGATCGCCGCCGCCATCACGACGGCGCGCGCATCCGACCGGCCGACGATGATCGCCTGCAAGACGACCATCGGCTTCGGCTCGCCGAACAAGTCCGGCAAGTCCTCCGCACACGGATCTCCGCTGGGCGCCGACGAGATCGCCCTGACGCGCAAGGAACTCGGCTGGGAGGAAGCACCGTTCGAGATTCCCGCCGACGTCCGCGACGCTTGGCGCATTGCCGGCCTGCGTTCCGGTCAGGCGCACAAGGAGTGGGTCAAGCGTTTCGAGGAACAGGACAGCGAAATCCGCTCCGAATTCGACCGCCGTATCCGCGGCGACCTGCCGGCCGGCTTCGACGATGCCATGCGCAAGCTGCGAGCCCAGCTCGCCGCGGACGCCCCGACACTGGCCACCCGTAAGGCCTCGGAACTGGCGCTTGAGACCATCAACGCGGCGGTGCCGGAGACCATCGGCGGCTCGGCCGACCTGACCGGCTCCAACAACACCCGCACCCAGGACATGAAGGCGATCACGCCGGACGACTTCTCCGGCCGCGTCGTTCAGTGGGGCATCCGCGAGCACGGCATGGCCGGCGCCATGAACGGCATGGCGCTGCACGGCGGCATCATCCCCTATTCCGGCACCTTCATGGTGTTCACCGACTACTGCCGTCCCTCGATCCGCCTTGCGGCGCTGATGAACCAGCGCGTGATCCACGTGATGACGCACGACTCCATCGGCCTGGGCGAAGACGGCCCCACGCACCAGCCGGTCGAGCACCTGGCGTCCTTGCGCGCCATGCCCAACGTGCTGATCATGCGCCCGGCCGATGCCATGGAGACCGCCGAGTGCTGGCAGATCGCTCTCGAGCACACCACCGGCCCGTCGATTCTGGCGCTGACGCGCCAGAACCTGAAGGCGTTCCGCACCGAGACCGAGGACGACGTCCTGTCCGCGCAGGGTGCCTATGAAGTCGCCGGCAGCAACGACGATGCACAGGTCACGATCTTCGCGTCCGGCTCGGAAGTCGAGATCGCGCTGGAAGCCCATGCCACGCTCACCGAGAATGGCGTTGCCGCCCGCGTCGTCTCCGTGCCCTGCATGGAGCTCTTCGAGACGCGCTCGGACGATTACAAGGCGTCGATCATCGGCGACGCACCGGTCAAGATCGCGGTGGAAGCCGGCGTCAAGATGGGCTGGGAGCGCTTCATCGGCAACGACGGCATCTTCATCGGCATGTCGAGCTTTGGCGCCTCGGGTCCCTACAAGGAACTCTACGAGCACTTCGGCATCACCGCCGCAGCGATCGTCGAGCAGGCGACCGCCAAGCTGGCGCAATAAGATAAGGCCAGCGGTGCCTTTACCTGAAGGCGCCGCGGCCCCACATCGGTTCTGAATTGATACGGACGAGACCGGACGCAGGTCCGGCACGACGGGAGACGACAATGGCAGTCAAGGTAGCAATCAACGGATTTGGACGCATCGGCCGCAACGTTCTGCGCGCCATCGTGGAATCGGGCCGTACCGACATCGAGGTCGTCGGGATCAACGACCTGGGCCCGGTGGAAACCAATGCCCATCTGCTGCGCTATGATTCTGTGCACGGCCGCTTCCCGGCCGAGGTGACTGTCTCCGGCGACACCATCGCCATCGACGGCGGCAAGCCGATCAAGGTCACCGCGATCCGCGACCCGAAGGACCTTCCCTGGGGCGAACTCGGCGTCGACATCGCGCTGGAATGCACCGGCATCTTCACCGCCAAGGAGAAGGCCGCGCTGCACCTGGAAGCCGGCGCCAAGCGTGTTCTGGTCTCCGCTCCCGCCACCGGCGCGGACAAGACCATCGTCTTCGGTGTCAACGACAGCGCGCTGACCAAGGATGACCTGGTCGTCTCCAACGCGTCGTGCACCACCAACTGCCTGTCGCCCGTCGCCTACGTGCTCAATGAGACCGTCGGCATCGAAAAGGGCTTCATGACGACGATCCATTCCTACACCGGCGACCAGCCGACGCTGGACACGATGCACAAGGATCTGTATCGCGCCCGCGCCGCCGCCATGTCGATGATCCCGACGTCGACCGGCGCCGCCAAGGCCGTGGGCCTGGTGCTTCCGGAGCTGAACGGCAAGCTGGACGGTGTCTCCATCCGCGTCCCCACGCCGAACGTCTCGGTGGTCGATCTCAACTTCATCGCCAAGCGCGAGACCTCGGTCGAGGAAATCAACGCGGCAATCAAGGCGGTCGCCGACGGCAAGCTGAAGGGCATCCTCGGCTACACCGACGAGCCGCTGGTCTCCATCGACTTCAACCACAACAGCCACTCGTCGATCTTCCACATGGACCAGACCAAGGTCATGGAAGGCACCTTCGTGCGCATCCTGTCCTGGTACGACAACGAGTGGGGCTTCTCCAACCGCATGTCCGACACCGCCGTCGCCATGGCGAAGCTGATCTAGGATACCCGAACGGGCGGCGTGCACAGCGCCGCCCTTTCATGATTTTGCTGCCGGCAGTGGAGAGACCACCGGTCCAAGGGCGCTCAATGTGATGGCTGCCTCTCGGATCACAGGCAGACCGATGCACCCTCGACGGAAATGACGGAACAACACTTCATGGCCTTTCGGACCCTCGACGACATGACGCTCTCCGGCAAACGCGTGCTGGTACGGGTTGATCTCAACGTGCCGATGGCCGACGGCATGGTGTCCGACACCACGCGCATCGAGCGCATCCTGCCGACGATCCGCGAGATCGTGCACCAGGGCGGCAAGGTGATCCTGCTGGCCCACTTCGGCCGCCCCAAGGGCAAGCCGGTGGCGGAGATGTCGCTGAAGCCTGTCGCCCGCCCGCTGAGCGAGCTGCTGGGCCAGACCGTCGACTTCGCCAGCGACTGCGTCGGCCAGCCGGCCACGGACGCGATTGCCAAGATGGTCGACGGCGGGGTGCTGCTGCTGGAAAACACTCGCTTCCATGCGGGTGAAGAAGACAACGATCCGGATTTCGCCAGGGCGCTGGCCGCCAACGGCGATGTCTATGTCAACGACGCGTTTTCCGCCGCGCACCGCGCCCACGCCTCCACCGAAGGCATCGCCCGCCTGCTGCCCGCCTGCGCGGGCCGCACCATGCAGGCCGAGCTCGACGCGCTGGGCGCCGCACTCGGAACACCGAAACGCCCGGTGCTGGCCGTGGTCGGCGGCGCCAAGGTGTCGTCGAAGATCGACCTGCTGGAGAACCTTGTCGGAAAGGTCGACATGCTGGTGATCGGCGGCGGCATGGCCAACACCTTCCTTGCCGCGCAGGGCTACGATGTCGGCAAGTCGCTGTGCGAGCACGATCTGGCGGACACGGCGAAGCGCATCATGGCTGCCGCTCAAAAGACGGGCTGCGAGATCGTCCTGCCGGTGGATGCGGTTGTGGCGCGGGAATTCGCCGCCAACGCTCCCAGCGAGACCGTGGCGCTCGACGCCATCCCGGCCGACGCGATGATCCTCGATGTCGGCGCGGCGTCCATTGCCCATGTATCGGCCAAGATCGACGCCGCCGCGACCCTGGTGTGGAACGGCCCGCTCGGCGCCTTCGAGATCGCTCCGTTCGACACGGCCACCGTTGCCGCGGCGAAGCATGCGGCCGAGCGCACAAAGGCGGGCAAGCTGCTTTCGGTGGCCGGCGGCGGCGACACGGTCGCGGCCCTCAACCACGCCGGTGCCGCACACGACTTCACCTATGTGTCTACCGCCGGCGGCGCCTTCCTGGAATGGCTCGAAGGCAAGGTCTTGCCGGGCGTTGCCGCGCTGGAAGCCGAAAAATGATAGTATCCGGCGCGCCGGCATCGCGCGCGCCACTGGCTGGAATGCCCCGTGCGGGCACACATGTATTGACGATCGAAGGGGCTACAGAATGAGCGAACTGCTTGAAGACATTGCCGCAGCCATGATGAGCAAGGGCCAGGGCATCCTGGCCGCCGATGAAAGCACCGGCACCATCAAGAAGCGGTTCGACCAGATCGCGACCGAGAACACCGAAGAGAACCGCCGCGATTACCGCGAGATGCTGTTCCGCGCCGATGCGGCCATGAACGACTACATCTCGGGGGTCATTCTCTACGACGAGACGATCCGCCAGAATGCCAAGGACGGCACGCCTCTGACCGAGCTGATCAAGGCCGCGGGCGCGGTTCCGGGCATCAAGGTCGACATGGGCGCGAAGCCGCTGGCCGGGTTCGAGGGCGAGACGGTGACCGAAGGCCTCGACGGGCTGCGCGAACGGCTGAACGAATATCACGGGCTGGGCGCACGCTTCGCCAAGTGGCGCGCGGTGATTTCCATCGGCGAGGCCATGCCGTCATCGAACTGCGTGCAGGCCAATGCTCATGCGCTGGCCCGTTACGCCGCGCTGTGCCAGGAAGCCGGCATCGTGCCGATCGTCGAGCCGGAAGTGCTGATGGACGGCCCCAACGCCGACCACGACATCGAGACCTGCTACGACGTCACCGAATTTACGCTCAACACGGTGTTCAGCGAACTGTATCAGGCCGGCGTCCTGCTGGAAGGCATGGTGCTGAAGCCGAACATGGTGATCGCCGGCCAGAAATGTGCCGAGCAGGCCTCCGCCGAGGAAGTCGCCGAGATGACCGTGCGCTGCCTGAAATCGACAGTGCCCGCGGCTGTGGGTGGTATCGCCTTCCTGTCCGGCGGACAGAGCGACGTTCAGGCGACCGAGAACCTCTCCCTGATGAACGCGATGGGCGGTCTGCCGTGGACGCTGACCTTCTCCTACGGCCGCGCCCTGCAGCAGGCAGCCCTCAAGGCCTGGGACGGCAAGGCGGAAAACGTGCCTGCCGGTCAGGCCGCCTTTGCGCACCGCGCCAGGATGAACGGTCTCGCGGCCACCGGATCCTGGACGCAGGCGCTGGAGACCGCCTGATCGCGGGATCGGTACCCGTCGATGAAAAAGAATTGAAAGAGGGGTCCATGCGATCCCTCTTTTGCCGTTTTTGGGTAGAACACCTATCCGCAACTCGCTCCAACCGCTCCCGGAGATCGCCGTGTTCCGTTCGCGCCTCTTCCTGATCACACCCACCCGCTTCGACGTGGACACGTTCGCGCAGCAGTTGCGCGAGGCGCTTTCGGGCGGCGATGTCGCATCGCTGCTGATCGCCTTCGACGGAGTCGACACCGAAAAGATGCAGCGAGTGGCCGAAGTGCTCACGCCGATCGCCCAGGAAGCCGGTGTCGCCGTGCTCGTTCGCAACGACACGCAAGCCGCCGGCCGCGCGCGCGCCGATGGCGTTCACGTCGATACCGACATCGATGATCTGCTGCTGGCGCTGGAAAGCATGCACCCGGACCGCATCGTCGGCGCCGGCGGAATCAAGGACCGGCACTCCGCCATGATGATCGGGTCCTCGGAGGCCGATTATATCTTCTTCGGGATGCTCGATCTGGAAGAGCGCGACGAAGCGCACCCCAAGAACCTCGATTTCGGCGAGTGGTGGGCAGAGGTGTTCGAGGTGCCATGCGTGGTGATGGCCGGTCGGGACCCCGCTTCCGTGCGCGACATCGCCATGACCAGGGCCGATTTCGTCGCCCAGCGGGCCGGCGTCTGGGAGCACCCCGAAGGCCCGCGCAAGGCAGTCGCCGACGCCAATGCCATTCTCGACGAGGTCACAGCCGAGTTGAAGGCACTGGAGGAGGAGGCTGGATGACGCGTTCCGCCATCCGATCCGGATTCGTTTCCGTTGCGCTGGCGCTGCCGCTGCTCCTTGGCGCGTACACCGATGGCCATGCAGCCGCCGAGCAGCCCGTCGCGCCCGTTGACGTGCCCGACGCCGTGGTGCCTGCATCCACCGACAGATTGCCCGCCGCGGTCCGCACGCGGGCAACCCTGCCGATGCCGATCCAGGTTCCTCCGCAAGCCATGCTGTCCGGCAGCAGCACCGCGGCGCCTGTCGCCTTGCAGCCGGGTGAAAAGCACGATCCCGCCGACCTCGCCTATGGCGCCTTCCAGCGCGGCTACTACCTGACGGCCCTTGCGCTGGCCACCCGCCGCGCGACGCAGAATGATCGGGCCGCACAGACGCTGCTCGGCGTGCTCTACGAGCGCGGCATCGGCGTCGACCAGAACATTGCCACATCGGCGAGCTGGTACGCGCTTGCCGCCGCGCGGGGTGACGCGCAGGCCGCTTACCGGCTGGGCCTCTACCACCTGCTCGGCTCCGGCGTCCCCCGCGATGAGGTGAAGGCGGCCAACCTGTTCGAACAGGCCTCCAAGGCCGGCCTTACCGGCGCGACCTACAATCTCGGCGTCCTCTACATGGAAGGCAGCGGCGTTGCCCGCGATCCCGCCAAGGCCCAGGCGCTCTTCGAGCAGGCGGCCAAGAATGGCGACGCGGAAGCGCAATACGCGCTGGCGCAGGCCTATCTCGAAGAAGACAGCGTGCAGCGCGACGACCGTCTCGGCGCGTTCTGGATGGGCCGCGCGGCCCGCGGCGGACACGTCGCGGCACAAGTCTATTATGGCATCATGCGCTACAACGGCCACGGCGTGGAGCCTGACAAGGCGGACGCGGCACAGTGGTTCCAGCGCGCCGCCACCTCCGGCAATCCTGTCGCCATGAACCGGCTGGCCCGGCTCTACGCCTACGGCGAAGGCGTCGGCATGGACGCGCTCGAGGCCGCATCCTGGCATCTGATCGCGCGGGCCAGCGGCATCTCGGACCTGCGCCTCGATGGCTACGTGGAGAGCCTCGATGAAGAGACCCGCGCCAAGGCGGCAGAGCGCGCCGGCCAGTGGGCGGGCTCCATCGGCCCGGTCGCGCAGGAGCAGTCACGGGTGCCGGCAACGCCCGCTCAATAGCCGTTGCCTTGTCCGCGCACGGGGCTTTCGGCCTTTTTACCTTGAATTGAACGCGGAAGTGTGATGGACAGGCGCCGAGCGGCGTTTCCGGCGCCGAGCGGGCGATCCTCGAGCTGCGGTGTATTTTCCGCGTCTCGTCATTCATGCCTGATCGGACCGTCCTGCCAAACGCCCGCAACCCGACGCACCCGTCCATCAGCACAAGCGACGCGATCCAAATCCATGAGGATCAACGGCAACGAAATCAAGCCCGGCAACGTTCTCCAGCACCAGGATACGCTGTGGGCGGTGGTCAAGGTCCAGCACGTCAAGCCCGGCAAGGGTGGCGCCTTTGCCCAGGTCGAGATGAAGAACCTGATCGACGGCCGCAAGCTCAACGAGCGCTTCCGCTCGGAAGACAAGGTCGAACGCGTGCGCCTGGAGCAGAAGGACTTTCAGTTCCTCTATGCCCAGGACGACCAGCTGGTGTTCATGGACAGTGACACCTACGAGCAGATCGAGCTGCAGAGCGAATTCGTCGGCGAGCGCGCGGCCTTCCTGCAGGACGGCATGACCGTCACTCTGGAAATGCACGAAGAAAAGCCGATCGGCATCAACCTGCCGCAGTTCGTGACGCTGGAGATCACCGAGGCAGACGCCGTCGTCAAGGGACAGACGCAGTCATCTTCCTACAAGCCGGCAATGCTGGAAAACGGCGTGCGCGTCCTGGTGCCGCCGTTCATCACCGCCGGCGAGAAGATCGTCGTCGACACCAGCGAAGTGACGTACGTGCGCCGCGCCGACTGATCTCCTATAACAATGCCCGCGCCGGCAGGCACGCCGCCTGTGACCAGCGCCGCCGGCACGCCGGCGGCGCGTGCCCCGGCCAGACCGAAACACGACCCGCGAAACCGGAGTGAGCAATGGCCCGTTCGGCCCTTCTGAATGTCATGGTCAAGGCCGCAACCAAGGCCGGCCGCACGCTTGCCCGCGACTTCGGCGAAGTGGAAAACCTGCAGGTCTCGCGCAAGGGGCCGGGCGACTTCGTGTCCGCCGCCGATCACCGCGCCGAGGAGATCATCCAGGAAGTGCTGGCGCAGGCGCGTCCGGGTTACGGCTTCCTGATGGAGGAATCCGGCGAGACCAAGGGTTCCGACGACCAGCACCGCTGGATCGTCGACCCGCTGGACGGCACCACCAACTTCCTGCACGGCATCCCGATCTTCGCGATCTCCATCGCGCTGGAACGCCAGGACCAGATCGTCGCCGGCGTGATCTACAACCCGGTGATGGACGAGCTCTACACCGCCGAGAAGGGCAACGGCGCCTTCGCCAACGACCGCCGCCTGCGCGTCGCCGGCCGCCGCGAACTGACCGACGCCGTGATCGGCACAGGCGTGCCGCACCTGGGCCGAGGCGAGCACGGCCGCTTCATCCTCGAGATGCGCCATATCATGGGCGAGGTGTCCGGCATCCGTCGTTGCGGCGCGGCCGCCATCGATCTCGCCTGGGTGGCCTCCGGACGCCTGGACGGATTCTGGGAACACGATCTGAAGCCGTGGGACATGGCAGCCGGCCTGTTGATGATTCGCGAAGCCGGCGGCTACGTCAGCGACATCACCGGCCGCGACAAGATCTTCGAGACCGGCTCCGTCGTCGCCGGCAACGAGCAGATCCACCGCGCGCTCCTGGACAAGCTGAAACTGACCACCAAGCCCGCCTAAGCTGGCTTTCACGCCGCGTTCGGGACACGGGAAGCGGCGGGATCAGAACGGCTTTTCGATTTCCGGTTTCATTCCGGCGCGAAATCACGCTATCAATTTGACCGACAGTTAACAGTCTGATCGGCGGATGATGGTGCGCGACCTCGATCCCTACAAGCTCTCGAGCCCGCAGGTCTACCTGTGGCGGATGTTGATTTTCCTCGGGGTGCTCAGTTTCATCCCGCTGATTCTCTTCAGGCCGATCCTGCTGGCTTTCCAAAGCAACCCCTTGCTGAATTCGCTGATCATCCTGGTCGCGATTCTCGGCATCGCGCTGGCCTTCGTGCAGGTTGTGCGGCTGTTCCGCGAAGTGAACTGGGTGAACGGCTTCCGCCGCTCCGAACAGGGGCTGGAACTGCAGAGCCCGCCGGTACTGCTGGCGCCCATGGCCGTGCTGCTGGGGCACAAGATCGGCGACATGGCGCTCACGCCGCAGACCATGCGCTCGCTGATGGATTCCATCGGAACCCGCCTGGACGAAGCCCGTGAACTGGGCCGCTACCTCACCGGACTGCTGGTGTTCCTCGGACTGCTGGGCACGTTCTGGGGCCTGCTGCAGACCGTAAGCGCGGTCGGTGGCGTGATTCAGTCGCTCGACGTCGGCACCGGCGATACCAATGTCATCTTCGAGGATCTCAAAGCCGGCCTGGAAGCCCCGCTCGCGGGCATGGGCACGGCGTTCTCCTCCTCCCTCTTCGGCCTCACCGGATCGCTTCTGCTGGGTTTCCTGGAGCTGCAGGCCGGCCAGGCACAGAGCCGGTTCTACAACGAACTGGAGGACTGGCTTTCGACGGTGACCGAAATCGAGGTCGACGACGTCGCGGAATCCGGCCGCGATTCCTCACAGGACGCCTCCGATCTGCGCTTGGCCATCGACCAGTTGCGCCAAAGTGTCACCGACAGCTCCAGCGCGGGGTCGAGCCGGGCGACATCCCAGGCCATGGCCAATCTCGCCGAGGGCATCCAGGGACTGGTCCAGCATGTCCGCACGGAACAGAAGATGATGCGCGAATGGGCCGAGAGCCAGGCCGATCAGCAGAAGCGCATCGAGACGCTTCTCGAGAACCTGACGACTGCGCTCGGCCGCAGCAAGGACTAGGTGAAGGACGAGCGCCATGGCCATTTCGCGCGCACGCCAGCGCCACCGGGGAGCCGACTACTGGCCCGGCTTCGTCGACGCCATGGCCTCGCTGCTGCTTGTCATCATCTTCCTGCTGTCGGTCTTCATGCTGGCGCAGTTTTTTCTCAGCCAGGAAATTTCCGGCCGGGACACGGTGCTCAATCGGCTCAACTCCCAGATCAGCGAGTTGACCGAGCTTCTGGCGCTCGAACGCGGCAACTCGCGCGACCTGGAGGAGACCCTGTCGGTTCTGCAGGCCAACCTGGCCGGCGCCGAATCCGAACGCGACCGGCTGCAGGGACTGCTCGACACGCAGGCAGGCGCCGCCTCCAGCGCCGGTGGCCGCGTCGCCGAGCTCGAGAATACGCTGGATACCGAAAAGCGGATCAGCGCCCGTGCCCTTTCGCAGGTGGAGATCCTCAATCAGCAGATCTCCGCGCTGCGCCGCCAGATCGGCGCACTGGAAGCTGCCCTCGACGCCTCGGAGTCGCGCGACAAGGAAAGCCAGACAAAGATCGCCGATCTGGGCCGCAGGCTGAACGTGGCGCTTGCCGCCCGCGTGCAGGAACTGTCGCGCTATCGCTCCGACTTCTTCGGCCGGCTGCGACAGATTCTTTCGCAGCGCTCCGACATCCGCGTCGTCGGCGACCGCTTCGTGTTCCAGTCCGAGGTGCTGTTTTCCTCCGGATCGGATGAAATCAACGATGCCGGGCGCAGCGAGATCGACAAGCTCGGCGACGCCATCCTGGAGCTGAGCGGCCAGATCCCGGAAGAAATCAACTGGGTACTGCGGGTCGACGGCCATACCGACGAACGGCCGGTCTCCGCCACGAACCGCTTCCGCACCAACTGGGAACTCTCCGCAGCCCGCGCCATCTCCGTCGTCCGCGCGCTGATCGACAAGGGCGTCGATCCAAAACGCCTGGTTGCCGCCGGCTTCGGCGAGTTCCAGCCGCTCGACGAGGGCAACACGCCCGAGGCTTACGCCCGCAACCGCCGGATCGAGCTGAAGCTCACCGAACGCTAGCTGCCGCGGCCCAGGCACGAAAAAAGGGCGCCCAATGAGGCGCCCTTGATGCGGTTTGCGAACCCTGCGACGTCAGTCGTCCGTGCCGTCGACCTCTTCGCCCTCGCCCTTCAGCGAGGAAAGCTTGGCGAAGACGGCATCCGCGTCGAATTCCTCTTCCTGCTTGTCCTCGACCGGAGCCGGCGTGGCGAAGGCGGCCGCCATGGCATCTTCGCTCGTCGTCTCGTCGACCGGCAGCAGGGTTTCCTCA
>JBFHII010000008.1:0-16975 GCA_041596535.1 Breoghania sp.
AAAGCACCGCGACTTCTATGATGAATATCTCGCGGTGATGGACCTGACGGCGGAATTCTATCTGCAGACGGTGGAGGCGGTGTTCATCGAGCATGCTCTGCCCAGGGGCACGCTGAAGCACCGCGGCCGCACGGTGAACACGGCGGCCATCCGCAACACCGCGCTGCTGACCATCGAGGGCGAGAACGATGATATTTCCGGCGTCGGCCAGACCCGCGCCGCGCACACGATCTC
Source organism: Breoghania sp. (assembly GCA_041596535.1). GTDB lineage: Bacteria > Pseudomonadota > Alphaproteobacteria > Rhizobiales > Stappiaceae > Breoghania. Next base: position 235 of record JBFHII010000008.1, read on the forward strand.
GCCGAACATTCCCGATGACAAGCGCGACCACTACGAACAGCCCGGCGTCGGCCACTATGGCGTCTTCAACGGCTCGCGCTACCGCTCGGAAATCGCACCGCGCATCCGCGATTTCATTCGCACCCATCGTGTCGCTCAGCCCCGGCGCACGCCACAGCGTGCCGCGGCGCCTGCCGACAAGGGCGTTGGCGGAACGCGGAAGACCACCGCGACATCCGGTTCGGCGCCCGCCGGCCTGGATGCCATCGCGCTGCAGCAACCCAGGGGCGCGGTCGATGATCTGAAGGTGATTTCCGGCATCGGCCCGAAACTGGAGACGGCGCTCAACAGCGCAGGCATATTCCATTACTGGCAGATTGCTGATCTGACCGAGGCGCAGATCACCGAACTTGACGAGCGGTTGTCGTTCAAGGGTCGGATCACCCGCGACGGCTGGATCGAACAGGCGCGGGCGCTCGCCGGCAGCAAGGCCGACGCCTCCTGACGGGTGCCGGTCACGGGCAGTGGCAGGCCACGAATGGCGGAGTTGCGCGGATTGTGATCGATCCTGCCTTGAATCCGCCCCGGGTGCATCCCACGTTTGATCCGGGCCGGGATTTCTGGGAAGGACAGGAAGGACGATGACAACGTGTGCTGCAATACGTCCCGCGTGGACGCCCCTGACCATCGGCCTGATGGTATTGGGTTTTGTGTTTTTCTGGCCGCTCGGGCTGGCGATGCTCGCCTATATTCTCTGGGGCGACCGTTTTCACGAGATGGCGCGCGACGCCCGCGAGCAGTTCCGCGGCCCCCTGCGGTCGATGAACGCCGCCTATGAGGGCTACGCCAACACGGGCAACGTGGCGTTTGACGAGTACCGGGCGCGCGAGATGAAGCGGCTCGAGGAAGAGCGCCGCAAACTCGACGAGATGCGCGCTGAGTTCGACAGCTTCCTGCGCAACCTGCGCATGGCCAAGGATCAGGAAGAATTCGACCGCTTCATGCGTTCGCGCAACGGCGGCGGCACGTCCGATGCCTGAGGCCGCACGCATCGAGGGTGAACAACGAGGCCCGCGCGCCAGCGCGGGCCTCGTCTTTTCAAGGCGTATCTGACAGGCTGGAGCCGCGCGACGCGCTTCCGAATCATGATGGCCGCCGATGAATTTTCTTGCCCGCCGCAGGTCTGACGATCCCGATCACCTGACGCTCGACATCGACGGGCGCCCGGTGCGCGTTGCCCTCAAGCGCAACGCGCGGGCGACCCGCTACAGCCTGCGCATTCCCGCAAGCGGCGGAGATCCGGTGCTCAGCATGCCGGCCCGGGGATCGCTGCCCGCGGCGCGCGACTTCGCCGCCCGGCACAGTGGCTGGCTGTCGGAGAAGCTGGCGCAGGTTCCGCAGCCGGTCTGCTTTGCGGCCGGCATCGAGATCCCGCTGCGCGACGTCGCCCATCTGATCGCGGCTGGAGAAGCGCGGCGCGGCACGGTGCATCTGTCGCAAGACGCAGGCCAGCCCCGGATCGTGGTGCCGGGCGGCGAGGAGCATCTTGCCCGCCGTCTCACCGACTGGCTGAAACGCGAGGCGCGCGCCGATCTGGGCGCGGCGGTGGCCCGGCACGCGGCCAACCTGGGCAGCAAACCCACCGGTATCACGGTGCGCGACACGCGTTCGCGCTGGGGCTCGTGCTCGTCGAGCGGCAGGCTGTCGTTTTCATGGCGGCTGGTGCTGGCGCCGCCCGAGATTCTGGATTACGTCGCCGCGCACGAGGTGGCGCATCTTGCGGAAATGAACCATTCCGACCGGTTCTGGCGGGTCACCGAGCAGCTGTTTCCGGAGACCCCGCGGGCGCGCCAGTGGCTGCGCGACCATGGCATGCAGCTGCACCGCTACGGCTGAGGCACCGTCTTCTTGCACTGGCCTCTCTTTGACACGCCGGATGGCTTTCAAAGGCACTGCGCAAAAGAAAACGCCGGCCGGGTTTCCCCGGCCGGCGCTTGTTTGTTCCGAAAGATCGCTTGCAGCGCTTACGCGGCCGTCTTCTTGGCCCGCGAGGCCTTCTTGCGGTCGTTGGGATCGAGGATCGCCTTGCGCAGGCGGATCGACTTGGGCGTGACCTCGACCAGCTCGTCGTCGGCGATGTACGACAGCGCCGCTTCGAGGCTGAGCTTCTTCGGCGTGGTCAGCTTGACCGCCTCGTCCTTGCCCGACGCGCGCATGTTGGTGAGCTGCTTGCCCTTGATCGGGTTCACTTCCAGATCATTGCCGCGTGTATGCTCGCCGATGATCATGCCTTCGTAGACCTTGGTGCCCGGCTCGACGATCATCGGGCCGCGATCTTCAAGGTTGAACAGGGCAAAGGCTGCCGTTTCGCCGTTGGAATTGGAGATCAGCACGCCGGTGTTGCGGCTCGGAATGTCGCCCTTGTACGGCGCGTATTCATGGAACAGCCGGTTGAAGATCGCCGTGCCGCGGGTGTCCGACAGCAGTTCGGACTGGTAGCCGATGAGGCCGCGCGTCGGGGCGTGGAACACCAGGCGGGTCCGGCCGCCGCCGGAGGGGCGCATCTCGATGAGATCCGCCTTGCGCTCGGACAGCTTCTGGACGACAGCGCCGGAAAATTCCTCGTCGACGTCGATGATCACTTCCTCGATCGGCTCGAGCGTGTTGCCGGCGTCGTCCTGCTGGAACACCACGCGCGGACGTCCGACGCAGAGCTCGAAACCCTCGCGGCGCATGTTCTCGATGAGAATGGCAAGCTGCAACTCGCCACGGCCCGAGACGATGAACGCATCGGCGTCCGGGGCGTCTTCGATCTTCAGCGCGACGTTGCCCTCGGCTTCGTTGTTCAGGCGGTCGCGGATGATGCGGCTCTGAACCTTGTCGCCTTCCGTGCCCGACAGCGGTCCGTTGTTGACACGGAACGTCATCGACAGGGTCGGCGGATCGATCGGTTGCGCTTTCAGCGGCACGGAGACGTCGGGTGCGCAGAGCGTGTCGGCGACGGTGGCGATCTGCATGCCGGCGATCGAGATGATGTCGCCGGCTTCGGCGGACTCGACCGGCTCACGCTCGAGGCCGCGGAAGGACAGCACCTTGGAGATGCGGCCCGTCTCGACAGTCTTGCCGTCATACGACAGCGCCTTGACGGCCATGTTCGGCACGGCCGTGCCCGAGACGATGCGTCCGGTCAGGATGCGGCCGAGGAACTGGTTGGGCTGGATCGTGGTCACCAGCATGCGGAAGGAGCCTTCCTCCGCCTTGGGCGGCGCCACGCGATCGAGCACCATGTCGAACAGGGGATCCATCGACGGTTCGGCCGGCGCTTCGGTCTCCAGGGACATCCAGCCCTGCTTGGCGGAGCCGTAGAGAACCGGGAAATCAAGCTGCTCCTCGTTGGCGTCGAGGTTGGCGAACAGATCGAAGATCTCGTCGAGCACTTCGTCGGCGCGCTGATCGGACTTGTCGATCTTGTTGATCGCCACGATCGGCTTCAGGCCCAGCTTCAGGGCCTTGGCGAGGACGAACTTGGTCTGCGGCATCGGGCCCTCGGCCGCGTCCACCAGAAGGATCACGCCGTCAACCATGTGCAGGATACGCTCAACCTCGCCGCCGAAGTCGGCGTGGCCCGGCGTGTCGACGATGTTGATGCGGGTGTCTTTCCACAACAGCGACGTCACCTTGGCGAGAATGGTGATGCCACGCTCCCGCTCCAGGTCGTTGCTGTCCATCATCCGCTCTTCGGTCCGCTGGTTTTCGCGGAAGGAGTCAGACTGCTTGAGCAGGACGTCGATGAGGGTTGTCTTGCCGTGATCGACGTGAGCGATGATGGCGATATTGCGGAGTTTCATGAGTACCGATCCAAAAAATACACCGCGGGCCTTGGGGACCCGCGGTTGAATTGCGGGCTTTATATAAAGCGAACGCCTCAATTGTGCAATGCAGCTAATTTCCCTACGTCGCCTTGACAGTCCCTGCGACCGAGCGATAACTAGTAAGGACACCTTATTTTATGGAAATCTGATGAGATCCACCACGAAAGACCGCTCCATCGGCTTCCTGATCGGTGACGTCTCCCGGCTGATGCGCCGCGAGTTCGAGACCGTGCTGAGCGAGACCGGCACCGGCCGAACCATTGGCGAGGCCCGGACGCTCGCCTTCGTGCGCCGGTTTCCCGGGTTGCGGCAGACGGCGCTGGCCGAGCGCCTCGGCGTCGAGCCGATGACGCTTGTGGGTTATCTCGATCCGCTTGAATCCGCCGGCCTGATCGAGCGTCGTCCCGATTGCAGCGACCGCCGTGCCAAGCTGGTCTTTCTGACGGAGGCCGCGGAACCCGTCATGACCTGGATTGACGAGGCGATTGTAGCGGTGCGCAACCGGGCGCTCGCCGGATTCTCGCCCGACGAGGTCGAACGCGCCCACGGGCTTCTCGAGGCCATTCAGGGCAATCTGCAGGCGGCCGCCTGCGCAGCCGATGACACCAAGACCCAGAAATCCAGGGAAAGCGCTGCATGACGGGCATACTCACGCCGTTGATGAGCCACAGGCGTACGTCGATCATCGGGGCGGCGCTTGTTGCCATCGGACCGATCACCATGGCGCTCTATACCCCCGCGATGCCGGTGCTCGCGGATGTGTTCGGCACCACGGTGCCGATGGTCAAACTGACGCTGACGGCCTATTTTCTCGGCTTCGCGCTCACCCAGTTAATCTGTGGTCCGCTGTCCGATGCGTTCGGCCGCCGGCCGGTGGCGCTGGGTTTTCTCACGCTGTATCTCATTGCCAGCGCGCTCGCCGCATTCGCACCGAACATCGAATGGATGCTGGTGGCCCGTGCGCTGCAGGGTGTCGGTGCCGCTGTCGGCATTTCGGTATCCCGGGCCATCGTGCGCGACCAGTACACCGGCCAGACTTCCGCGCGGATCATGAACACCATCGCCATGATGCTGGCCCTCGGCCCGGCGCTGTCGCCGACCATCGGCGGGGTGACCATGGAGCTGTTCGGCTGGCGCGAGATCTTCCTGTTCATGATCCTGTACGGCGTGGTGCTTGCCGCTTCGGTCGTCTTCTGGCTGCCCGAGACCAACGCGCATATCGATCGCGGGCGGATTCGCCCGTCGCGGCTGATCGCCAACTACACGACTGTCATGCGGGATGTCCGCTTTCTGCGGCCGACGCTGCTCGTCGGTTTCACTCTCGGATCGATCTACTCAATTGCGACGATCATACCCTTCATCATGATCGATCGTGTCGGCCTGTCGCCGGCGCAATTCGGCTTCGGCATGATAATCCAGTCGGCGTCCTTCATGGCGGGCACCATCGTGACCGGCAGGCTGCTGGCCCGGATCGACGCCCACCGGCTGATGCCCATCGGCGTGGCCGGCATGCTGGTGGCGTCCGGCGTCACCGCGGTGCTGCTCGGCGGCTGGGAGCCGACATTCCTCAGCGTCATGGCTCCGATCGGGTTCTTTGCCTTCTCGCTGGCTTTGGTGCTGCCGTTCTGTACCACCTCGGCGCTGGAGGCGTTTCCAACCATGGCGGGTGCGGCATCGTCGATGATGGGCTTCATCCAATTCGGCGGCGGCTTCCTCGGCTCCATGGCGGCGGCGGCGATCGGTGATCCCGTATTGGCCATGGCAACGGCCATTCCCGCCATGCAGCTCGTGGGCATCGTGATCTATTTCGGACTTGGCGCGAAGGCGCGCCGCGCGGAGGCGGCGGAGGCAGCCTCCGCCGCGCAGTAGGCCACACGCTTCCGGTCGCGGCTTTTCATCACCGTGCAACAGTGCTTCACCCTTGACCGCGGCAGCCTTTCCGGCGCATCACCGGCATAGCCGCCGCGGCTCCCGAGTGCCCATGCAGGCACCGCACCCCGGCCGGTTCGTGTGCGTTCATCACCTCGACGCACGTAGATCTGGGACTGCGTCACCATGACCCGCCTGCTTCATCTCGGCCCGCTGAACCATGCGCTGGGCACGCGCACCTTGGTGATGGGCATCCTCAATGTCACGCCGGACTCGTTCTCCGACGGCGGGCAGCATGACGCGCCCGAACGCGCGCTTCGTCACGCCGAGGCGATGATCGCCGAAGGCGCGGACATCATCGACGTGGGCGGCGAGAGCACGCGGCCCGGGGCGACGGAAGTGGGCGCGGAGGAAGAGCGCGATCGCGTGCTTCCGGTGCTCGATCTGCTTGCGCCGCTCGGCACGGTGATCTCCATCGACACCTACAAGGCGGATGTGGCGGCTGCCGCGCTGGCGCACGGCGCGCATGTGGTCAACGACGTCTGCGGTTTGCAGCGCGATCCGGGCATGGCCGATGTGGTGGCCCAGGCCGGGGTGCCGGTGATCGTCATGCACGTGCGCCGCGAGGTCGATCCGGACATCGATATCGTCGACGATATCCACCGCTCCTTCGAGCGCAGTCTCGAGATTGCCGCGGCCGCGGGCATTCCTTGCGAACGGGTGATTCTCGATCCCGGCCTCGGCTTCGGCAAGACCATGGAGCAGAATCACGTGATCCTGCGCGCGTTCAGGGATTTTGGGCGGCACGGATGCGCGCTCTTCGCCGGCGCGTCGCGCAAGCGGTTCATCGGCGCGCTGACCGGACGCGCCGATGCGCAGGACCGCATGGCAGGCTCGCTTGCCGCTCACGTGCTGGCGGTGGCGGGTGGCGCGGATATCATCCGCGTGCACGATGTGAAAGACCATGTCGACGCCGTGCGCGTCGCGGACGCCGTGGTGCGCGGCACGGGAGATCAGCAGTGAGTGATGACATGCGGCCGGTGCGCGCGGCTCTGGGCTTCGGCTCCAACATCGGCGACAAGCAGGCCTATCTCGAAGATGCGTTGGCCCGGATCGCGACCACGCCGGGGATCACGCTCACCGCGCGCTCCTCGCTCTATCGCACCGAACCCTGGGGCATCACCGATCAGGACTGGTTCCTCAACGCCTGCGCGCTGGTCGAGACCACGCTCTCCGCCAGTGCGCTGCTGGACCGCTGCCTTGCCGTGGAACAGGAACTCGGCCGGGTGCGCGACATCCGCTGGGGGCCGCGCAAGATCGACATCGATGTTCTGGTCTATGGCGATGCGCGGATCGACGCCGACGGCCTGACGATTCCGCATCCGCGGATGGCCGAGCGCGCCTTCGTGCTTGTGCCGCTGGCCGAGATCTGGCCCGGCGCGCCGATTGCCGACGGGCTGACCGCCGCCGAGGCACTGGCAGACTGCCCCGATGTCGACGGGGTGCAGCGGCTCAGTTGAGCGCGAGCAGCCCGGCATTCAGCGCCGTGGCGAAGGCCACCCAGGCGGCATAGGGCAGGAACAGGGCTGCCGCCACCCGGTCGAGCGGCGCGCTCGCGCGGATGAAGACCGCGATCGCCAGCAGCAGCGCGAGGATGATCGCCATGCCGCCGCCCAGCGAATGCAGCGTGAAGACCACCGGGCTCCAGGTGAAGTTCAGCACCATCTGCACCCACCACGCTCGCATGGCGGGCGTTCCCGGATTTCCGTTTGTTCGTATCCGCCGGATCCGCCAGCCAGCGATGCCGATCAGCACGTAGAGGACCGTCCAGGCGGGGCCGAACAGCCAGTTCGGTGGCGTGAACCATGGCTTGTCGAGGCCCACGTACCAGGCGCCGGGCAGGTTGGTGGCGCCGATCAGCAGGCCGCCGCCCACCGACAATACGAGAAACAGGGCAAGCGATAGCCTGTCGAGTCTGGTCATGTGAGGTCCATGCTGTTCGGGTTGGCAGGGATTGTAATGGCAATGTCCAGTCAGCCGGAGAGTTCCAGAAAGCTGCGCATGTGATGGTGCGCCTGGTCCGGGGACTGGGTGAACGTGGTGCCGTGCGGACAGGCGAGGCGCGCCCTGCAGCCGTGATAGCAGCCCGCATCGTCCGCGGCGTCTCGCAGACCCTGCGCGCGGCACAGCGGCACGTCGTAGGCGTCCGGTGTCAGCGCAGCCGCAGGGCAGGCCGTGATGCAGGGTTTGTGCGTGCAGCTTTCGCACGGGCCCTGCGCGCCGTTCATCTCGAAGTTTCCGAAACGCTCCGATGAGACAAAGGCCGCGCGGAACGCCGCCCAGGGGCCGTAGGTGCGGTGCGCCAGCACGCCCATGGGGGCGTGCGAAAACCCGCCGCATCTCAGCGCCCAGGCCTGGAACGGGTGATAGGGCGGGCCATCAAAGGGAAACAGCGGGGCAAACCCGAATTGTGCGGCCATGTCGCCCAGCACCCGGCGGGTGAACCGGTCGAGCGGATCCTCTGCCCCGTCCGCGAACTCGGCCGAGCTTGAAAACTGCTGCCACAGCGCCGGCCCCGCGCTGCCGATCAGCAGCAGGGTTCGCGCGGGTGCATCGCCGTGTGTGGGTACGCCATCGCCGTCGCGCGGATGGAACCCGCCAAGCGCCATGAACCCGGCCCTGGCGAGCTGTTTGGAAAATCGCGTCGCTTCGCCCAGGTTCATGGCCGCCGGGTGTTGGATGCGTTGGTCATGGGTTTCGCTTCCGCGTGGCGCGTCGGGAATTGTTTACAAAGCGTGTTTCTGTGGCAACAACCTGCCAGTAAACAGCCGCAGGGCATAGCCGCCGCGATAATTTCGTCCTTGCATGGTTGCTTAACAGGTTCCGCTCGGTGAATATGTCGCCAATTGAGACGAAATCGTCCGAAAGGCGTCACGCGCATCATGAAGATATTTGGTTCCGGCATCCTGCTGTCGGCATTGGTTGCGTTTTCGTGTGCGTTCGGCGCGCATGCAGCCGATTACGCGGCGGGTATTCCTGGCTCCTATCCCGTGATCCCGCAGTGGGAGGTCCGGGTTGGCGGGCTTTTTCATGACACGATGAACCGCGAGTCGGGCGCCGATATCAACGCCGAGGTTCTCAGCCGCTGGGGCGCCTTCGCCTTCACGGTGCCCTTCGTCAACACCCCGGCGATGCTGCGCCCGCATCTGGGCGCCAATCTCAATCTCTCCGGCGACACCTCCGCAGTCTACGCGGGCTACAGCCTCACCGTGGACGTGACCGACCGTCTGTTCATCGAGGGCAGCTTCGGCGGCATGGCGCACAACGGCAACACCCAGGTCGGCAAGCCGAACAGGCTGGCGTTCGGCTGCAACGTGATGTTCCGCGAATCCGCCGCCATCGGCGTCCGCGTCACCGAGCGGATGAACGTCTCCGCCATCATCGCGCATTCGTCGAACAACGGCTACTGCAACGCCAACAACGGCCTGACCAACGTCGGCGTGCGGCTGGGCTATACCTACTAGCCGGCGCAGCCGGCCGGGCTGACATTCCGGTGCATGAAAAACCCGCCGCACGGTCTCCGTGGGCGGGTTTTTCGTTTCAGACCCTTCCGGGGGATCGAAAGCCCTATCCGCGGCGGTCGCGGGCGGCCAGGGTGCGCAGGCGCAGCGCGTTGAGCTTGATGAAGCCGGCCGCGTCCTTCTGGTCGTAGGCGCCGGCGTCATCCTCGAAGGTCACCAGTTCCTCGGAATAGAGCGAGTTCTCCGACCGGCGGCCGCTGACGATGACGTTGCCCTTTTAGAGCTTCAGTCGTACGGATCCGGCGACCTTCTCCTGGGACTTGTCGATTGCCGCCTGCAGCATCTCGCGCTCGGGCGAGAACCAGAAGCCGTTGTAGATCAGCTCCGCGTAGCGCGGCATCAGTTCGTCCTTGAGATGCGCGGCGCCGCGGTCCAGCGTGATGGATTCCATCGCCCGGTGTGCCGACAGCAGGATGGTGCCGCCCGGGGTCTCGTAGACGCCGCGTGACTTCATGCCGACGAAACGGTTCTCGACCAGGTCGATCCGGCCGATGCCGTTGTCGCGGCCCAGGTCGTTGAGCCTGGCGAACAGGGTTGCCGGCGACAGGCGCTCGCCATTGAGCGACACGGCGTCGCCCTTCTCGAAACCGATCTCGATGTCGGTGGCGACATCGGGCGCGTCCATCGGCGAGACGGTGCGCATGTGCACGTATTCCGGCGCCTCTTCCCACGGATCCTCCAGCACTTTGCCCTCCGACGAAGAGTGCAGCATGTTGGCATCGACGGAGAACGGCGCCTCGCCGCGCTTGTCCTTGGGAACCGGAATCTGGTGCTTCTCGGCGAAGTCCAGAAGGTGGGTGCGGCTCTTGAAGCTCCAGTCGCGCCACGGCGCGATCACCTTGATATTGGGATTGAGCGCGTAGGCTGCGAGTTCGAAGCGCACCTGGTCGTTGCCCTTGCCGGTCGCGCCGTGCGCGATGGCGTCGGCGCCGGTCTCTTCCGCGATCTCGATCAGACGCTTGGAGATCAATGGCCGGGCGATCGACGTGCCCAGCAGGTAGACGCCCTCGTAGACGGCGTTGGCGCGGAACATCGGGAACACGAAGTCGGAGATGAATTCCTCGCGCAGGTCGTCGATGTGGATCTCCTTGATCCCCATCATCTCGGCCTTCTTGCGGGCCGGCTCCAGCTCCTCGCCCTGGCCGAGATCGGCGGTAAACGTTACCACCTCGCAGCCGTATTCCGTCTGCAGCCATTTCAGAATGATCGAGGTGTCGAGGCCGCCGGAATAGGCAAGCACCACCTTCTTGATATCAGCGTGGGCCATGGAGATCGTCCGATCCGTCCGTGATTGTGAGGGAGAATTCGATGTGCGCGCAATTTAGCCATGCGGGACGAGAGCGCAAGGGGGAGGAAACCGCGTCGTATGTTCGGCTGCCGCATCAACAGGCGCAGTTCAAGCGGCGCCCGGTTCCCAGCCGTCGGGCGCCATCTCAAAGCCCGAGAATTCGAAGCCCGGCGACACCGTGCAGCCGACCAGCGTCCAGGCGCCCAGGGATTCCGCGCTCTGCCAGGCGTGCGGCGGCACGATCACCTGCGGTCTCTGGCCACTGGCGATGTCGGGCCCCAGCGTGTGCTCGTCGCACGCCTCGCCGTCACGGCTGATGCTCAGTGCGAGGGGTGCACCGGCATAGAAGTGCCAGATCTCGGTGGCGTCGACCCGGTGCCAGCGGGAAATCTCGCCCGCGGCAAGCAGGTAGTAGATGGCGGTGCCATGGGCGCGACCGTCGGTCCCCTCCGCGTCCCGGAAGGTCTCGCAGAAGCATCCGCCCTCCGGATGCCGCTGCATGTCCAGCCGGCGCACCACTTCGTCGGCGGTGAGGCCATAGAGAGGATCGGTCATTGCAGTCTCCAGCGGCTTTCCAAGTCCCCTATACCATGAACGGGCTGACGGGGTCCCGCATTGCTGTCGATCAACGCCGCGTCGATGGCCTAGAACGTGTCCTTGCGCCGCCGCACCTCGGCGAAAACATCCGCCGCCGGGGCGCCGGGCATGCCCACCGCCTTCTGGACGCCGGCGTCGCGGACGCGCAGGAACGGATTGGTGGCGCGTTCGGCCGCCATGGTCGTCGGCAGCGTCGGCTTGTTTTCCGCTCTTAGCGTCTCGATGTCGCGGACGCGCGTGGCCAGCGCCGCATTCTCGGGATCCACCGTCAGCGCGAAGCGGGCGTTGGCCAGCGTGTATTCGTGGCCGCAATAGACCCGGGTTTCCGGCGGCAGCATGCCGGCCAGCTTGTCGAGCGATTCCCACATCATCGCCGGCGTTCCCTCGAAGATCCGACCGCAGCCAAGGGCGAACAGCGTGTCGCCGGTAAACGCCACGGAGGCGTCCGGGATCCAGTAGGAAATCTGGTCGAGCGTATGCCCGGGCGTCGCGATGCAATGCACGTTGTAGGGGCCGAAGGGGAAGCGGTCGCCGTCGCGCACGCGCTGGTCGACGTTGCCGATTCGCTCCGCCGTCGCCTCGGGCGCCACGACCTGCGCCCCGGTAGCATCCTTCAGCTCCGCGACGCCCTGGGTGTGATCGGCGTGATGATGGGTGATGAAGATGTGGCTGAGTTTCCAGCCGCTATCAGCGAGTTCCGCCAGCACCCGGCTTGCATCCGGCACGTCGATCGCCGCCGTCGCACCCGATTGTGGATCGTGAATCAGAACGCCGAAATTGTCGTCCAGACACGTGAACTGCCGGATCTCCAGCTGGGCCATGACCTCTCCCTTCGTCCTGTCGAAATTGCCTATGCAGGTTTTTCCCTTGCCTACCATTGTTGGGCAATCGTTGCCAGCACGGAGCCTCTCGGGCCGCCGGCGTACCGGAATGCATCTGGACCGTTGCATGCGGGCGGCCAAACGCGTTCAATCGACGCGAACCAAACGCAGGGCCTCGCATGTACCTCGACGTGATCGATATGAAGACGTTCTACGAACGTCCGCTGGGGCGGATCGTGCGTCAGACCGTCGGGGCGCGGATCCGGGACATCTGGCCGGACGCCCGCGGTGAGCGGATCCTCGGCCTGGGATATGCGACGCCTTATCTGCGGCCGTATCTCGGCACGGCCGAGCGGGTCATCGCCGGCATGCCGGGACCCCAGGGTGTGGTCAGCTGGCCGCCGGAAGGCCCCAACCGGGCGATGTTGTGCCTGGAGCACGAGCTGCCGCTGCCCGATGCGTCCGTGGATCGCGTGATGATCGTGCACGGGCTGGACATGAGCGGTGATTCGCAAGGCGCGCTGCGCGAGGTCTGGCGCGTGCTGGCGCCGGGCGGCCGGCTGATGGTGGTGGTGCCCAATCGCCGCAGCTTGTGGTCGCAGCTGGAATCCTCGCCGTTCGGCTATGGCCGGCCGTATTCCCGCGGCCAGCTCAGCGCCTTGCTGCGCGACACCCGGTTTGCGCCACGAACCCGGGAGGGCGCGCTGTTTCTGCCGCCGTTCAAGAGCCGGCTGTTCCTGCGCTCGGCGCGCACATGGGAACGGGTGGGCGCGCGCCTGTGGCCGGCGTTCGCCGGCGTGTGGGTGGTGGAAGCGGAAAAGCAGCTTTACCAGAGCGCGCTGACGGCGGAGAAGAAGCATGCCTCGCGGATCTTCCGCCCGGTTTTCGCGACCGACGGAAACCCGCGCGAGAGTCTCTGAGCCGCCTGGGCACCGCGCGGAAGACGCGCCTACCGGCGCAGCAGAAACACGCCCTGTTCGCCGAACAGGTTCCACAGCCACCACGGCGCATTGATGGGAATGCGCTGGCCCTTGCCGTTGAGCGCTTCCGCCTTTTCCACCGTGCATTCGACTTCGCGCGTCAGCTCGACGAAATCGCGGATGGTGCAGAAGTGGATGTTGGGCGTGTCATACCAGGAATACGGCAGATAGTCGGTCACCGGCATGCGGCCCTTGAACATCAGGTGCATGCGGTTCTGCCAGTAGCCGAAATTCGGAAAGCTGACGATCACGTGGCGGCCGATGCGCAGCAATTGCCGCAGCACCTGGCTGGGGTCCATCGTCGCCTGCAGCGTCTGGCTGAGGATCACGTAGTCGAAGGCGTCGTCGGGATAATCGGCCAGGTCGGTATCCGCATTGCCCTGGATGACCGACAGACCGCGCGCCACGCATTCGTTCACGCCGGCTTGCGAGATCTCGATGCCGCGCGCGTCGGCGCCCTTGGTGCGCGTCAGCAGCTCCAGCAGCGCGCCGTCGCCGCAGCCCACGTCCAGCACCCGGGCGTCGGGCTCCACCAGCTCGGCGATCGCCTTCAGATCGACGCGGGCCTCGGTCATCTGCGCGTCGCTCATTGCTGCGCCTCTCCCCCTGCCGGCGGCTCGATCCCGCGTGCGCTCGCAGCGCCCGTCAGGAAACCGCGGATGGTCTTGAACAGCTCCGGCTCGTTGAGCAGGAAGGCATCATGGCCCCGGTCGCTCTCGATCTCCACGAAGGAAACGTTGGCGGCCGCGGCGTTGAGCGCATGCACCACGGCGCGGCTTTCCGACGTCGGAAACAGCCAGTCGGTGGTGAAGGAGGCCACGCAGAACCGGGTCCGGGTATCCTTGAAGGCATGGGCCAGCACGCCGCCGTGCTGCCCGGCGAGATCGAAATAGTCCATCGCGCGGGTGACATAGAGGTAGGAGTTGGCGTCGAACCGGTCGACGAAACTCATGCCCTGGTGCCGCAGGTAGCTCTCGATCTGGAAATCCGCGTCGAAACCGAAGGTCACATGTTCGCGGTTCTGCAGGCTGCGGCCGAACTTGTTGTGCAGCGACTCGTCCGACATGTAGGTGATGTGCGCGGCCATGCGCGCCACCGCCAACCCCTTGCTGGGCCGCTTGCCATGGTCGAGATAGGCGCCGCCGCACCAGTCCGGGTCGGCCATCACCGCCTGCCGGCCAACCTCGTGGAACGCGATGTTCTGCGAGGAATGGCGGGCGCCGGAGGCGATGGGAATCGCGGAAAACACCCGCTCGGGATAGCTCGCCGCCCATTGCAGCACCTGCATGCCGCCCATCGACCCGCCGATGACGCAGAACAGCGTGTCGATGCCGAGTTCGTCGAGCAGCATCGCCTGGGCGCGCACGCTGTCGCGGATCGTCACCAGCGGCAGCTCCAGCGCATAGGGTTTGCCCGTGTCGGGGTTCATCGACGCCGGTCCCGTGGTGCCCATGCAGCCGCCGACCACATTGGCGCAGACGACGAAGAAGCGGTCGGTGTCGACCGGCTTGCCCGGCCCCACCATCAGGCTCCACCAGCCGGGCTTGCCCGAGACCGGATTGGTCGAGGCCACGTACTGGTCGCCGGTGAGCGCGTGACACACCAGCACGGCGTTGGACTTGTCGTCGTTGAGCGTGCCGTAGGTCTGATAGGCGATCTGCCAGGGTGCGAAATCGATGCCCGCGTCCAGCGGCAGCGGCTTGTCCGGACCGAAGCGCAGCACCGGGCTTGACGGCGTATCGGCCTCGCGCTGCCGCGCTGCGTCGAAACCGCCGTCAGCTTCGTGTTTTGTCATCGCGCGCCCATCCCGGTCGTTCGTCTTAGATCTGGCCCTGGATATCCGATAGTCAACATCCGGCCCTGCCCAATCTGCAGCCACGCCCTGCATCCGGGCCGACGTATAAGGGGGTTGGTCCGGAAAGGGTAGCTCTGAGCACTGAAAAGCGGGCGATTAGCTAGGGTTGGGGCTGGCGTCGTGTCAATGTTTCTTTTTGATTTCACGCGGCGGCTTGCCTATGAATGGGCGCCGATGATCACGACGTGATCACCCTCTTCGAATTCAACCGGACCAACTCATGACCCAAACGCCTGCCGGCGCGCCTCCGTCCCCCGCCATTCAGCCCGACGCGCCCGCGCTCGGCGAGTTGCGCGAACGTATTGATGCGATCGACGAACAGATGCACAGGCTTCTGATCGAGCGCTCGGGCATTGTCGACGCGCTGATCAAGGCCAAGGGATCCAGCGCGCGCGGCTCCGCGGAGGCCTCGGGGGCGGCATTTCGTCCCGGACGCGAAGCGGACATGATGCGCCGGCTGGTGGAGCGCCACTCCGGCACATTGCCGATTCTGACGGTCGAGCACATCTGGCGCGAGATCATTTCCACGTTCACCCGGCTGCAGGCGGACTATGTGGTACATCTGGACGGCAGCGCCGACGCGATCGGCATGCGCGATCTGGCGCGCTTCTATTTCGGCTTCGCGCTCGATCTGATCGACGGCGAGGACGCGGATGCGGTGGTCGCGGCCGTCGCCGGTTCCAACACGGATCTCGGCGTCATCGCCCTGACGGATATCTCGGCGAGCCCCTGGTGGCGGGCGCTTGGCAGCCCCGAAGCCGGCGCGTCGAAGGCCCCGCGCATTCTGGCGCGGCTGCCGTTCCTGCTCGCCGATGGCCGTCCGGCGGACATGCCCGCGCTGGTCGTGTCGCCGCCGGTCAGCGAGCCGGTTGTACCCGACGCGCGCATCGTCGCGACAAGCTGGCCCGCGGGTATCGATCCCGCGCCCGCGCTGATGGCCGAGGGTGTCGAGATCATGACGCGCTACATTGGCGCCAATGGCACCTGCGACGCCCTGCTCGCCTGCCCCTCGGCGCTTGACGACACGACGCTTGCCGCGGCGCTCGAGCATGCCGGCGGCAGCCATGGTCCGATGCGCGACGTCGGTGGCTATGCGACGCCGATCGATCTCGACGACGCCGCGGACGATGACGACCTGGACGATCCCGATTTCTGAGATCCGGCACGGGCGCGCCTGCGCCCTGGAGACAATGCGACATGAAAACCGCTGATAATGCAGCCGGCGCACAGCGCCCCACACCGCGCCCGGGCGTTCTGGAAATCGCGCCCTATGTTCCGGGCAAGCACAAAGGCACCGGCGGCGCCAAGACCTACAAGCTGTCGTCCAACGAGACCCCTCTGGGCGCGAGCCCCGCGGCCATCGAGGCCTATGCGGGCCTTGCCCGGTCACTGGAGCAGTATCCCGACGGCGCCTCCACCGTGCTGCGCGCCGCGATCGGCAAGGCGCATGGGCTGGACCCCGAGCGCATCGTCTGCGGCGCGGGCTCCGACGAGATCCTGAGCTTGCTCGCCTACGCCTATCTGCGCGAAGGCGACGAGGCGATCTATACCGAGCACGGCTTTCTGGTCTATCCGATCGCCATACGGGCGGCGGGCGCGCTGCCCGTGGTCGTGCCCGAAAAGAACCTGACGGCGGATGTGGATGCGATCCTCGCCGCGGTAACGCCGCGCACCCGCATGGTGTTCATCGCCAACCCCAACAATCCGACCGGAACCTACATCCCGTTCGACGAGGTGAAGCGGCTGCAGGCTGGCCTGCCCCCGCACGTGTTGCTGGTGCTCGACGCGGCCTACGCCGAATATGTCCGGCGCAACGACTACGAGGCCGGCATCGAACTGGTGGCGACCTCCGATAACGTCGTGATGACGCGGACGTTCTCCAAGATCTATGGCCTGGCC